>NZ_JBJDRE010000016.1:0-105412 GCF_044987315.1 Devosia sp. ZW T5_3 | reverse complement strand
CTTTTGCTCCCCTCCCCTCAAGGGGGAGGGGAGCAAAAGCGCACCGGCTTCAAGCGGTCAGCGCCGTTCGTTGCGCAGGCGGTTTTCCAGCAGGCGGACCAGCAGGGACAGGGAAATGGTCATGGTGAGATAGAGGAAGGCCACGACGTTATAGGTCTCGAAGAACAGGAAGGTGCTGGAGGAATAGACTTTGCCCAATTGGGTAATGTCCTGCACGCCCAAGGCCGAGACCAGGGCCGAATCCTTGACCATGGAGACGAAGTCATTGCCCAGCGGGGGCAGGATGGTGCGCAGGGCCTGCGGGGCGATGATGAAGCGGAAGCAATGCCAGCGCGAGAGGCCCAGCGCACGCGCCGCTTCGACCTGGCCGGAATTGACCGCTTCGATGCCGGCCCGGAAGATTTCGGCGATGAAGGCGGAATAGCAGATGGTGAGGGCCACGATGGCCCGCCAGGCGAAATCGAACTGGCGGATGGTGATCGTGCCGCCTGTCGGCTGCAGCAGCCAATTGATGGCGGCGACCATGCCGGGCGCGCCGACAAAGGCGACGTAGAACAGAAAGACCAGCACGGGAATGCCGCGGATGATCTCGACATAGAAAGTGGCCAGTTCGCGCAGCACGCGATTGGTCGAGGTGCGGGCGAGCGCGATCAGCAGGCCCAGCATGGTAGCCGCGGTGAAGGCGACGCCAGTGACCCAGAGCGTGGTGGTTATGCCACCCGACAGGGCGCGGAAGATGACGGCATAGCCGGCATTGGCCGTCATGGCCCACAGGCCAAGCACGAAAAGCAGGGCAATGGCGAGCAGCCACCAGGGCGTGCGAGCGAGGATGGAGGGGCGGCGGGGGGTGTAGGTCATGGTATCTTCATGGTGGCAGCCGCAGACACAGGGCTGCACCGGGGAGAGTATCTAGATTTGGCGCCTGTGACTCACCCCCACCCTTGATCCCTCCCCACAAGGGGGAGGGAGACGATAGAGCCGAGAGTGCAGTTCCTGCGCCTTCCTCCCCTTGATGGGGAGGGAATGCGGGTGGGGTGCGGGGAGCCACGATGTGCGGCAGAGCTGCGGAGCAAGGCCCCCTCACCCGGCGCGGTGCGCCGACCTCTCCCCCGGAGGGAGAGGTGAAGGAAGGTATGGCTGGCACGCCGCTTACTGGGCCGCGTTGTATTCGTAGAACCACTTCTGCTGGAATTTTTCCATAGTGCCATCGGCCTTGATAGCGGCGATGGCGGCGTTGATGGGATCGAGCAGATCGGAGCCCTGGGTGAGGATGAAGCCGAAATCCTCGGCGCCGAGCGGGCCGCCAATGACTTTGAAGGCGCCCGGATTGGCTCCGATATAGCCATTGGCCGAGGTCTGGTCCATCAGGACGGTATCGACATCGCCCGCCTGCAGCGCCGAGACCGAGGTGCCGAAGGTGTCGAACAGCTTGATGCGCGGATTGCTCTCTTCGCCATCGAGCACATTATAGACCGCGACATAGAAATTGGTGGTGCCGGCCTGGGCGCCGATCAGCAGGTTGGGGTCGCCGGCAAAACTCTCGGCATCGGTGAAGCGGCTCTCGTCGGCGCGCACCAGCATGAATTGCTCGCTGGTCAGGTAGGGATCCGAGAAGTCGATCAGCTCGGCGCGTTCCTCATTGATGGTGATGCCATCCATGCCCACTTCGAACTGGCCATCGCGCACCGCCTGGATCATCACGTCCCAGCTGGAAAGCTGCCAATCGACCTTGGCATTGAGGCGCCTGGCGATTTCGTTGAACAGATCATATTCAAGGCCAATGCCCTCGCCGGTCTTGGGATCGGCGAAATTGAGCGGCACATAGGCGTTTTCGGTGACCGCGACGATAGTGCGGCCCTCAAGATCGGGCAGGGCATCCTGGGCCTGAACGGAAACGGCGCCGAAGGCCAGCGAGGCCGCGGCGGTGGCGAGCAGCTTGAGGATGGATGACATGAGGCGGCATTCTCCCGGAACGATTTGCCGGCAAGACTAGACCGGGCGGCCGGGGCTTGGGAATGGGGTTTGGTGCGGCGAGGGTTGGGCCGGCGGGAAGAATTTGTTTTCACGCGTTCAAACCACGAAGTCATTCCGGCGCAGGCCGGAATCCAGGTCCGTGGCCATCCACGCATATCCAGCGCCGGGATAGCCTTCAGCATGGATTCCGGCCTGCGCCGGAATGACATCGTGGATGGGACGAGGTTGGGTGGCCTTACGCCTCGTCGATGGTTTCCGCCTTGGGACCGCGTTCCTGCACCGATTTGATGCAGTTCTTGGCGCTGGATTTGGATTTGTAGGTTTCCGAGCGCACCATGGGTTCGCCATTGGCGGCGACGAAGCGCACGAAGGTCTGGCCATCCTTGGAAGCGGCGAGTTCGAAGCGGTAGCCCTTGCCCTCTTCGCCCTTGGTTAGATCGACTATGGCGGCGCCGGGCGCGTTCTTCTTGATGGACTCGATGCAGTTCTGCGCGCTGGCCTTGGACTTGTAAGTTTCCGACCAGACCATGATTTCGCTATTGTAGACGAACTTGGCGACGAACTCGCCATTCTTGGCAGCAGTGATCTTGAACTTATGCGCCATGACCCCAGGCTCTCCCTCAAGGAGCGACGCGACGGCGCGTCGCTTTGCAATGAGCAAGATTAACCCAAGATATAAGAAAAGAAAGAGGGATCAGCCCGTATGGGAGCGGTCGATATGGCCCAGATCGCGGTCGGGATCGATGCGGTCGCGTACCATTTGCTTGAGTTGCTTGACGTCGGGGAAGCCGCCATCACGCTTGCGCTCCCAGAGCAATTCACCATCGAGGCTGATCTCGAAAATGCCGCCCGTGCCGGGAACCAGCGTTACCGCCCCCATTTCGAGGCTGAAGGTGGAGAGCACTTCGGAGGCCATCCAGGCCGAGCGGAGCAGCCAATTGCACTGGGTGCAATAGGTGATGGTGAGGGCGGGTTTGTTCATCGGGCGGCTTTGCTCTTGCGATCGGCGGGTTCGACCAAGGTGGCCAGGATCTGATCGACCAAGTCGAGATCCCGTCGCTTGCCGGCGGCCTGCTGCTGCAGATCGACCAGATAAGAGGTGGTGTAATAAAGCCGCCGCGCCAGCATGGTGGCGATGTGGAGAGAAAATTCGGGGCGGGTGTCGAGGAAGGTCAGCGCGTCGGGAATTTCATAGGCGGTGACGGCGGAGAGCGCCTTGACGCTGGCCGAATGGGGCATGTCGAGCAGCACCGCCATTTCCCCGAAGATCGAGCCGGGCTCATCGACATGGGTAACCTGGGTGCGTTCGCGGATCACCTCCACCTGGCCCGAGACCAGCACATAGAGCCGGCCCAGCCGCTCGCCCTCGGGCAACATGAGCTGGCCGGGTTTGAAACTGACCTGCTTGAGCCCCACACAATAGTCCAGAATATCGGCCATGCGCCCCTCCGATTTTCGTGCGGCTATATTGCCCAAACTCGGCAGGCGGTCAAAGCAAAGCCGCCCGGAGTGAACCGGACGGCTTCGGGGCGGGCGTGACTACGGAACTTCCACCCCATCCCGCCCTCGAGAGGGAGGAATAGTTGTGCGGCGCCGGGACTAGTTGATCCAGACCACGGCGCGGCTGGTGCTTTCGACCAGGGCCGGGCGGCCCTCGATATAGACATAGGAATAGCTCGATTGGGGCACCGGAGTCAGTGCGACATCGGGCGGCACCACATAGCCCACGACCACATCGCCTTGCAGGGGCACCGGATCGATCGGGTTGGCGATGGCGTAATCGAGATAGTTCTGGGTCACCAGATAGCCCGGCGACTGCACCAAAGCGCGGCTTTGCAGATCGACGATCCAGACGCGGTCATTGGCATAGATATAGCCATAGGACGGGTTGGTCTCGACCGGGTAGATCACCACGTCGGGCGGCAGCACATAGCCGATATCGAGCGCGCCATCGAGATAGACCGGCGCGACCGGATGGGCGCCGGCATAATCGACCACCGAGGTTTCGATGCCTGCCTCGGCGCCCAGCGTGGCCCCGGCAAAGCCGCCGATGGCGGCGCCCAGCGGGCCGGCCACCACGGCGCCAACAGTCGCGCCGGCGATGCCGCCACCACCCGCGCCAATGGTGGCGCCGGCTTGCACATCATCTTCGGTGCCGATCAGCGTATCCTGGGCGAAGGCCGGCATGGCCATGCCAAGCGCCAACGCGGCTACACCAGCCAAAAGAAGCTGTTTCATTGCTCTGATCCTTTCAAGGGAGTGGACAGGCCACTCACTGCGGAAGCGCGAGACTGGGAGGTCCCGCGCGGTTACCGCCCCGTGCTGGATTAACGGGGGCCTGAAAGACTGGTTCCTGGCGGGGAATGGGGATGGCGGGCGGCTGTGGCGCATCGGCCACAGGGACCCGGCAGGACGTTCAGAGGTAGGACGTCACCGCGGGCGGCTCCATCTGCTTGTCCAGGATGCCGTTTTCATAGGTGATCGGCACTTTGGCAAAATCCTGCGGCGAGAGGCCGTCGAGCACGGCGATGTTGAGCGCGTAGAACCAGCCGCCCATCTGTTCGAGAAAGCCGCGCGAATAGAGCTGCACGCCGCAGGTCTTGCAGAAATGGTGATGGATATGATCGGGCGGCCAGAGCGAATCCGGGGCGCGATAGTCGGCGAGATTATCGGCGCCGGTCAGCAGGCGGATGTCGTCGACGCCGACAAAGCTCTTCCAATAGCGCGTCTTGGCGCAATAGGTGCAGTTGCAGCGGCGGGATTCGGCGCTGAGATCGACATCGGCTTCGAAACTGACGGCGCCGCAATGGCAGGAGCCGTGATGGGTCTGTTGCATATTGCTCTCCTCAGGCGGGATTGTCGCGCAGGTAGCTTACCTGCTTGTCGAGGCATTCGCTCCAGCCGCTCAGGTGGCTGTCCCGCTCGGCGACCGAGGCGAACGGGGCCTGGTGGAAGCGCTGGCTGGTGACGCCATCGGCTTCATCGAGCGTGATGGTGATATCGGTCAGATCGGTCTGGCCCGAGCCCGCCTCCCAGGCAAAGCTCATGACGATTTTGCTGTTGGGCACGATCTGCTTGAACGTGCCGCCAAACCAGCCATCGGGATAATCAGCCGAGCGGATCATGCCGCGATAGGCGCCGCCGACGCGGAAATCGAGCGTATAGCTGGGGCAGGTGAAATCCTTTGGACCGAACCAGCGCTTGAGCAATTCCGCATCGCTCCAGAGGCGGAACACCAGCGCGGCCGGCGCGTCAAAGGTGCGGTCGATGAAGAGTTCGTTTTCGGCCATGGCTTCAGTTTTTGGCTGCATCGGAATCTCCTGTGCTGAGGTCCTTGAGGAGGGCATCCATCTTGTCGAAGCCCTCGTCCCAGAATTTGCGATAGTGCTCGAGCCAGCTGGCAAGGTCGCGCAGCGGCGCGCCCTCGATGCGGACCGGGCGCCATTGCGCGGTGCGGCCGCGCGAGACCAGGCCCGCATTTTCGAGCACCTTGAGATGGCGGGAAATGGCCGGCAGGCTGATAGCGAAGGGCTCGGCCAGTTCATTGACATTGGCCTCGCCCTCTCCCAGCCGGGCCAGAATGGCGCGGCGGGTCGGGTCGGCCAGGGCGGCCAGCGTGAGGCTTAGCGGGTCGGTCTGCATTTAACGCATCCGTTAATTAACATATGCGTTAAATAGATTGATCGTAGATGGGAGTCAAGAGGCGGATCCACCACGCTTGCTCCCATGGCCTGCCGCCCTTAAATATGGGCTCGCCCCGGGAGCCCGCCTTTGTCAGATCCATCCCCTGCCTTGCGCGTTGCGCTTAAAACCCGCGTCGTCGTGATTGGCGCGGGACAGGCGGGGCTGTCCTCGGCCTATCACCTCAAGCAAATGGGCCTTGCGCCGGGCCGCGATTTCATCGTGCTCGACCAGGCGCCCGCGCCGGGTGGCGCCTGGCAATATCGCTGGCCTTCGCTGACGCTGAGCACGGTCAATCGCGTGCATGACCTGCCGGGCCTGTCCTTTGCCGAACTGGCGGGGGGCGACGATTCAGTGCAGGCCGCTGTCGCCGTGCCGCGCTATTTCGCGGCCTATGAAGAGCGTTTCGGCCTCAACGTGTTGCGCCCCGCTTCGGTCAGCGTGGTTTGTGACCGGGGCGCGAGGCTGCGGGTTGAGAGCGATCGGGGTGTGTTTTCCGCTGAAGGGCTGATCAACGCCACCGGCACCTGGGAAAAGCCGTTCATCCCGGAATATCCCGGCAAGGACCTGTTCACCGGCCGCCAGTTGCACACCCGCGACTATAGAAGCGCCGCCGAATTTGCCGGCCTGCATGTGCTGGTGGTCGGCGGCGGCATTTCGGCCATCCAGCTGCTCGATGAAATCTCGCAGGTCACGCAGACCAGCTGGGTCACCCGCACACCGCCACGCTTTCGCGACGGTCCTTTTGATGCTGATGCCGGCCGCGCCGCGGTGGCTTTGGTGGAAGAGCGCGTGCGCCAGGGCCTGCCGCCCGGTTCGGTCGTGTCGGTCACCGGCCTGCCCGTCACCCCGGCGATCGAGGCGGCGCGCGCCCGGGGCGTATTGGACCGCCAGCCCATGTTCGACGAAATCACGCCAACAGGGGTGCGCTGGGCCGATGGCCGCATGCTCGATATCGACGTTATTCTATGGTGCACCGGTTTTCGCAGCGCGCTCGATCATCTGGCGCCGCTGCAATTGCGCGAGCCCTCGGGCGGCATCGTCATGAGCGGGCGGCTGGCCACGCAGGTGGAACGCGACAAGCGCATCCATCTGGTCGGCCATGGCCCTTCGGCCTCCACGATCGGCGCCAACCGCGCCGGCAGCGCCGCCGCCAAGGAGTTGATGGCGTTTCTTGATTCGGGAAATGGCTGACAGCCGGCGCTCGGTCCTGGCATTAGCGCCACCCCACCCCACGGTGTCACCCCGGCGCAGGCCGGGGCCCATCTCGAGATAGTGCCGCTGCCGCAAGGTGTGCGAGCGTTCCTCCATCGATCTGGCGGCGTGGCCCACGATCTCAGGATGGGCCCCGGCCTGCGCCGGGGTGACATCGTGGGTGGGATGTATCTGCGCAGAAGTTACCGCCGCGGGCGGCGCCCAACCGGCTCGATCAGGTCGTCCTCGACTTCGGTCTGGGGCCGGTCATCGCCGCGGGCCAGCTCTTCGTGCCAGCGGCCTTCGGCGTCCTGATAGCCGATGGCCTGGGTCTGCCCGGCCGCCTGCTGCCGGTCGGCGGCGGCAATGGCCGCGTCCAAAGCCGCGCGATGGGTCGGAAAGCTCTCCGAAAACACGTCCCCCACCTTATAGGCAAAGCCGCCGTCATGCTCGACGACCTCGTAGCGTACATGTGCCATGGCGCAAGTCTCCCTGTTCTGCCGGCAGGAGAACTATCGGCGCCCATTTCGGTTGCGGGAAAAACGTCGGGCCACAAAACAAACCCGGAAAAACAAAAAGGGTCCCGAAGGACCCTTTGTCACCAAAGCCATGCCGGACTTTGGTATTTGGAGCGGGCGATGGGATTCGAACCCACGACCCTAACCTTGGCAAGGTTATGCTCTACCCCTGAGCTACACCCGCACTCCATATCGTCGTCACCGCCTTGGCAGTGCCCCGATGCGCGCCTATATGCCCAATCACCTGCCTGATTGCAACCCACATTTTGACCGCTTCGTCATCTTCCGGTCGCCTTGTGGATAGAAGGGCTTGTCACACCACGGTTTGCGGGCGCAAGAAGAGCCCAGAACCGACCCAAAATTCGAAAAACGCCAAGGGCCCGTCACGCCGATGTCCACTCCGTTTAACGTTGCAACACCGACTTCTCCCGCTGCTGCGCCGATTGGCGCGCTGATCAAGGATTCGACCGATCAGGCTTTCAAGGCCGACGTGATCGATGCTTCGCTCGATACGCCCGTGCTGGTCGATTTCTGGGCGCCCTGGTGCGGCCCCTGCCGCCAGCTGACGCCGGCGCTGGAAAAAGTGGTCAATGAAAAGGCCGGCAAGATCCGCCTGATCAAGATCAATATCGACGAAAACCCCCAGATTGCCGGCCAGCTCGGCATTCAGTCGATTCCGGCCGTCTTTGCCTTTTCCGGCGGCCGCCCGGTCGATGGCTTCATGGGCGCCATGCCTGAGGGCGAAGTGCGCCGCTTTGCCGACAAGGTGATTGCCGGTGCGCCCGAGCCGGCTCCCGCCGAAGGCTCGATGGAAGCGCAGATCACCGAAGCCCTGGCTGCCGCAGAGGAAGCGCTCACCGCCGGCGACCTCGGCCGTGCCGCGCAGATTTTCGGCATGGTGATCCAGCATGTTCCCGATCATGCCGTGGCACTGATCGGCCTCACCAAGGTGTATCTGGCCGCTGGCGAGACCGAGCAGGCCCAGGCCACGCTCGACATGATCCCCGAAGCCGAGCGCAAGGGCGAAGCCTATACCAGCCTTGCCAATTCGATTCGCCTCCTGGGTGAAGCGGCGGACCTGTCGGAAACCTCGGCGCTGGAAGCCGCGCTTGCCGCCAACCCGGATGATCACCAGGCCCGTTTCGACCTAGCCGTGGTACTCAATGCCGAAGGCAAACGCGTCGAGGCGGCCGAGGCGCTGGTTGCCATCTTCAAGCGCGACCGCACCTGGAATGAGGACGGCGCGCGCAAGAAGCTGCTCGAATTCTTTGAAGCCTGGGGTCCCAAGGACCCCGCCACGCTCAAGGGCCGCCGGCTGCTGTCGGCTGCGCTATTTTCCTGAGCCGGAGACCTCATGCCCAAGCGACCGACTTCTGCTGCCGAGCTGCCCAAATCCGTCCCGGTCTTTCCCTTGACCGGGGCGCTGCTGCTGCCCTTTTCGCATCGCCCGCTCAATATCTTTGAGCCACGCTATATCGAAATGGTGGACGCAGCCCTGCGCGGCGACCGGCTGATCGGGCTGATCCAGCCCGAGGACACGTCCGAGGAAAGCCCACGGGGTCGTAGCCCGCTGCAGCAGATCGGATGCCTGGGCCGGATCACCCATTTCGAGGAAAGCGGGGAGGGGCGCTATTTCATTATTCTGGAAGGCGTTACCCGTTTCCGCCTGGCCCATGAATTGACGGTGATGACGCCCTATCGGCAGGCGGTAATCGCCGCCGAGGATTTCGCCATGGATTTCACCCGCGATTTCGGGGAAGACGCGGTGGATCGCGAGCGCTTCATCAAGATGATGCGCGACTATGCCGAATTTGCCAATATCGACCTCAATTTCGAAGAGATCGAGCGCACCGGCACGGCCGACCTGGTCAATTTCTGCTGCATGGTCTCCCCCTATGGCGCCGCCGAAAAACAGGTACTGCTGGAAGCCCAGACGCTGGAGCAGCGCGCCGAAACCCTGATCGCCATGACCGAATTTGAAATGGCGCGCGGCGGCAATGACCGCCCCCCGCTCAACTGATGCCCTCCGGCGTCGATCCCCGCCATGTGCTGGATGTGCGCACGCTCGAAATGCTGGTCTGCCCACTGACCAAGACGCGGCTGATCCTGTCGGGGGACCATACCGAGCTGATCTCGGTCGCGGCGCGCCTGGCCTTCCCCATCAACAAGGGCGTGCCGCTGCTCAGCCTCGATGAAGCGCGGAGCGTCGAGCCGGATGAGATCAAGACGCTGACGCGGGGCCAGAACTAGATCGGCAGCCCGCTGAGCAGTTTTGGCCCATTGCCCGACACCCCCGCCGCGGTGCGGATCATGGCGGCCTTGATGGGGCCGGCGCGGTCGACCAGGCCCAGGCCGAAATCGCGGACGGCGCGGATCGGGGCGGCGTCATTGGAGAAAAGCCGGTTCATGCCGTCGGTCACCATGGCCATGGCTGAAGTGTCGAGCCGGCGCCAGCTCTGGTAACGGGCCAGCGCGTCATCCCCACCATGATCGAGCCCAAGTCGGATGGTGTCGATCACCACTTCGGCTAAAGCCGCCACATCCTTGAGCCCCAGATTAAGCCCCTGGCCGGCAATCGGATGCACCACATGGGCGGCGTCGCCCACCAGAGCTAGCCGTGGCGCGACGAAATCGCGGGCGATGCGCATGCGCAGCGGGAAGCCTGCCAGATCGTCTTCGACCGTGACAGCGCCCAACGTCGAGCCCATCACCGCCTCGATTTCGAGCGCCAGGGCGGCCTTGTCCATGCCCAGGAACCGCGGCGCTTCGGCGCTGGATTCGGTCCAGACCAGTGACGAGCGATTGCCCGTAAGCGGCAGGCTGGCAAAGGGGCCGGCGGGGCGGAAATGCTCGTAGGCGACGCCGTCATGGGGCAATTCATGGCTGATCGTGGTGACCAGGCCGGTCTGGCGATAATCATGTTCGACAACGCCAATGCCGGCCATCTGCCGCAGCGCCGATTGCGCGCCATCGGCCGCCACCACCAGGGGCGCCACGAGCACGCGGCCATCGGCCAGCACCAACCGGGCGGAGTGGGCATCGCTTTGCCACGAAGTGATCTCAGCCGGCGCGATCACCTCGATCTGCTGGCCAACCGCATCAAGCAACACCTGTCCGCTGACGCGATTGGGCACCATATGGGCAAAGGCCTCGCCCGGCGCCACGTCGCCCTCAAAGCTGAGGAAGAGCGGCCGCGAAATATCCCCCTCGCCCGAATCGGTAATGCGCATGGCGGTGATCGGCTGCGATTGGGCGGCCATGGCGGGCCACACGCCCAGGGCCTCGAACACGCGGCGCACGCCAGCAGCGATAGCCGAGGCGCGATTGTCGCGCGGCACCGATAGCGGCCGCCGATCGACCAGCCCGACGCGGATGCCGCGGGCCGATTGCACCAGGGCGAGCGCCAACGTCAGCCCCACCGGGCCGCCACCGGCGATCAGCACGTCATGGGTTTGTGCAGCGCTGGCCATGTCAGTTCTCCTTTCCCCTATTGAGCGCCTGCACGCCTTGGGTGCAAGAGGCGCAAGGTCGCGGCAGGCTTGCCGTAATTTTGCCCAATTCGCTGCAGTTTTGCACATTTTTTGTGCATTTGGCGGCGGGGGCGGCGCCGTGAATCGTTTATGAATTACTAATGCATTGTTTTTACTGATGATTTTCGCGCCATTCGGAGTTGGCACGGCGCTTGAGTCTAGTTGGGCATTCCAGACCAGCGCCAAGTCGCAAAGGGGCTCACATGAAACTGGTGATTGCAATTATCAAGCCATCACGCCTCGAAGAGGTTCGCCAGGCTCTCAACTCGCTCGACGTGCACGGCATGACCGTGACCGAGGTGAAGGGTTACGGCCGCCAGAAGGGGCATTCGGAAATCTATCGCGGTACCGAATATGCCGTGCACTTCCTGCCCAAGCTCAAAGTTGAAATCGCCGTTGATGACGCCCTAGCCGATGCCGTGTCCACGGCCATCCGCGACAGCGCCCAGACCGGCCGTATCGGCGATGGCAAGATCTTCGTGCTCGATCTTCTGGCCGTCACCCGTATCCGCACCGGTGAAACCGGCGCTTCTGCCCTCTAAGCGTCATCGGGAGAACAACAAGATGAAGATGTCAAAAGTTTTGGGGAGTGCTGCAATCGCCTCCCTGCTGCTGGCGCTGCCGGCATTTGCGCAGGACGCTGCCGCGCCAGCAGCCGAGGCGGCCGCTGAAGTGACTGCCGTCGTCGACAAGGGCGACGTGGCCTGGATGCTGGTGTCCACCATGGTCGTCATCGTCATGACCATTCCGGGCTTGGCCCTGTTCTATGGCGGCCTGGTGCGCGCCAAGAATATCCTCTCCGTGCTGACCCAGGTGTTCCTCGGCTTCTCGATGATCGCCATTCTGTGGGTCGCCTATGGCTATTCGCTGGCTTTCGCCGGCCCGACCGAAGGGGGCCTGTCGGCTTTCGTCGGCGACTTCTCCAAATTCTTCCTCTCGGGCGTCACCCTTGATTCTCGCGCCGCGACCTTCTCGGCCGGGTTCGAGCTGCCCGAAATGGTCTTTGTGGTCTTCCAGCTGACCTTTGCCTGCATCACCTCGACCCTCATCGTGGGCGGTATCGCCGAACGCATGAAGTTCGGCGCGCTGATGGCGTTCCTGGCCATCTGGTTCACCTTCTCCTATATCCCGATGGCCCATATGGTCTGGTCGGGCCCCGGCCTGCTGTTCGGCATGGGCGCCTATGACTTTGCCGGCGGCACCGTGGTTCACATCAATTCCGGTGTGGCCGCGCTCGTTGCTGCCATCGTGCTCGGGCCGCGCCTGGGCTACATGAAGGAGCCGATCGCTCCGCACAATCTGGTCCTCACCTATATCGGTGCCGGCCTGCTGTGGTTCGGCTGGTTCGGCTTCAATGCCGGCTCCAATCTCGAAGCCAATGCCCTGACCGCCGTTGCCCTGATCAACACCGTGCTGGCTCCTGCCGCTGCGGCTCTGGCCTGGGCTATCGGCGAAAAGGTTACCCGCGGCCATGCTTCGGCCCTGGGTGCTGTCTCGGGTGCCGTTGCCGGCCTCGTCGCGATCACCCCCGCTGCCGGTTTTGCCGGTGTCGGCGGCGCCATCGTGCTGGGTGTGGTTGCCGGTTTCGTCTGCCTGTGGGCGGTCGTCAACCTCAAGCCGATGCTCAAGTATGACGATAGCCTCGATGTGTTCGGCATCCACGGCGTCGGCGGCATTGTCGGCGCCCTGGGCACCGCCATTGTCGCCAATCCCGGCTTCGGCGGCTATCCGCTGGACGGCTATGAAATGGGCGCCCAGTTCATGGTCCAGCTCACCGGCGTGATCATCGCCATCGTCTGGTCCGGTGTCGTGGCCCTGGTCGCCATGCTCATCGTCAAGGCGATCTTCGGTGGCGCCCGCGTCTCCGAATCGAGCGAAAGCGATGGCCTGGATCTGTCGAGCCACGGCGAGCGCGCCTACAACTCGTAAGAGCGACTTCACCCGGCGGCGCCCTCCGCCGCCGGGTTTCTACCGGTGACCAAAAAAATTGATCGCGGCGTGCGGCTCGTGTCCCTCTTGGCCCGCCACAGAGGCTTCCCACTCGCAAACTGCACGGGCTGCACACCACGATCAATTGCTTCCCCCTTCGTTCTCCCTCCCTGGACGATTGCGGCGACCTGGCCCGCCCCTCGTGGCGGGCCTTTTCTTTTTTTGCCCGATCCATCTTTCATCACCGATCCACATCCCATCACCGGCTCTCCCTCGGGCCCGACCCGAGGGCCTCTCGCCACTTGTGCCGAGCTGAGGGTGGCCCTCGGGTCAGGCCCGAGGGAGAACCGTGGGCGGGGGAGCGTCGGTGATAGATGGAGAGCGGTAGGTGGCGGGATCACAGCCCGCTCCCCTTCACCCAAATGCCCATCCCCGTCCCCATGGTTAGCCTTGGGTTAACCCGGTCCCGCTAGCATGAGCACAATTGGGCCCGGTCAATTCCGGGCAGTATTGAGTTTGCTCCATGCCCAGCCATCCCGCACCAGTGCTCGACGAAATCCGATCCCTGCCGCAGCGCGGCACGCGCAGCGGGGCCAAGGCCATGCCGGCGCCGCCGCCCGCTTTGTCGATTCGCATTCCCATGCGGCTGGTCGGCTTCGTGCTGCTCGGTCTCGTCGCGATCTGCCTTGCTGCGCTCGCGTCCTGGTCGGTGGATGACCCCAGTTTCTCCTATGCCACGAGCAAGCCGGCGGCCAATTGGCTGGGCTTTCCCGGTTCGGCCATTGCCGACATCCTGTTCCAGACGCTGGGCCTGGCCGCCCTGGTGCTGATGGTGCCGCCCGCGCTCTGGGGCTGGGCCATGGTGCGCCGTCGCGTGCCCACGCATATGGGCCTGCGCCTGATCGGCTGGGTGGGCGCCACGATCCTGGCCACCGGCGTCTTTTCCTTCGTTGCCATGCCCGAAACCTGGCCGCTGCCCACGGGGCTGGGTGGCCTCGTCGGCACCGGCTTCATGACCCTTGCAACCATGATCACCGGCGCCCAGCCGCAGGCGGTCACCTCGGCGCTGTTCGCCATCATTATTTCGGCCCCGGCTCTGGCGCTGTTCTGGATCGGCATGGGCCTCGGCAGCACCGTCTCGACCGCGCCGCGCAAGGCGCAAGCCGCCGCTGCCGGGCGCAAATCCAGTGCTGCTCCGGTTGAGGCCGATGACGAGCCGGAAACCAACCCGATCGTCGATATCGCCCTGGGCGCCATGGTCCATATGGGCTATTCGCTCCGCACCGCCTTCCGCCGCGCCCGCGCCAGCCATGCCGAAAAGCGCGCTGCCGATGCCGCGCCCTGGCGTGATGATGATCTCGAGCCCAGTCTTGATGGCCGCGCCCCTGTCGTCGCTCCGCGTGGCGAGCCCTCCTTCGATGGTCCGCAGCGCCGCATCCATTCGCCCAGCACCCCGCAGGTCGAGCCGGGCTTTGCTGCGCCGGGCGATGTCTCGCCCCGCATTAATGCGCGGCCCAGCTATGACGACACCGAAGTCGACTATCCCGATGAGCCCGATGAGGATTCCATTCCCTTCGTGCCCGATGCGCCGCTGCCGCCGTCGGTGGTCAATCACCGCCAGCAGGGCGATTCCCGCTTCCACCCGGCCGATCCGACCAAGCCACGCGTCACTGCGCCCGCGCCGCGTCCCGTGCCGGGCAATCGCATGGCCCGTGAAGCGCAAAGCTCGTTCCTCGACGAGCCCGGCGGGTTTGAACTGCCGCCGCTGAGCCTGCTCGCCGAGCCGCGCCACAAGGGCCCCTCGCCCGAGCATGCGCCCGAGCGGCTGGAGGAAATGGCCCGCCAGCTCGAAGGCGTGCTGGAAGATTTCGGCGTCAAGGGCGACATCATCAATGTCCGCCCCGGTCCCGTCGTGACCCTGTTCGAACTCGAACCCGCGCCAGGCATCAAATCGAGCCGCGTCATTTCGCTGGCCGACGATATTGCCCGCTCAATGTCCGCCATTTCCGCCCGTGTCGCCGTGGTGCCGGGCCGCAATGCCATTGGTATCGAGCTGCCCAACCAGAACCGCGAAACCGTCTATTTCCGCGAAATGCTGGCCAGCTCCGATTTCGAGAAGATGAAGGGCAAGCTGCCCATTTGCCTCGGCAAAACCATCGGCGGCGAGCCGGTGATTGCCGACCTCGCGCGTATGCCGCATCTGCTCATCGCCGGCACCACCGGCTCGGGCAAGTCGGTGGGTATCAATACCTTCATTTTGAGCCTGCTCTACCAGATGACGCCCGAGCAGTGCCGCATGATCATGATCGATCCCAAGATGCTGGAACTGAGCATCTATGACGGCATCCCCCATCTGCTGACCCCCGTCGTCACCGACCCGCAAAAAGCGGTGGTGGCGCTCAAATGGGCCGTGCGCGAGATGGAAGATCGCTATCGCAAGATGAGCAAGATCGGCGTGCGCAATATCGACGGCTTCAACCAGCGCGTCAGCGAAGCCGCCGCCGAGGGCAAGGTCATCACCCGCACGGTGCAGACCGGCTTTGACCGCGAAACCGGCGAAGCCATCTTCGAGAGTGAGGAATTCAACCTCGAAGTGCTGCCCTATATCGTGGTGATCGTCGACGAAATGGCCGACCTGATGATGGTGGCGGGCAAGGACATTGAGGGCGCCATCCAGCGCCTCGCCCAGATGGCCCGCGCCGCCGGCATCCATATTATCACCGCCACCCAGCGCCCCTCGGTCGACGTCATTACCGGCACGATCAAGGCCAACTTCCCCACGCGTATTTCGTTCATGGTCACCTCCAAGATCGATTCGCGTACCATTCTGGGCGAGCAGGGCGCCGAACAGCTGCTGGGCAATGGCGACATGCTCTATATGGCCTCCGGCGGCCGCACCAAGCGCCTCCATGGCCCCTTCGTGTCCGACGCAGAAGTGGAAGCCGTGGTTGCCCATCTCAAGAGCCAGGGCACGCCCGATTATCTTGATTCCATCACCGCCGATGACGAAGAAGGCGGCGAATTCGGCGGCGACAGCGATGGCGGCGGCGACGATTATGCCGGCTCGGGCGACGAGCTGTACGACAAGGCCGTCCATATCGTACTGAGCGACAAGAAGGCCTCCACCTCCTATATCCAGCGGCGCCTGGCCATCGGCTATAACAAGGCGGCGACCCTGATCGAACGCATGGAACGTGAAGGCGTCATCAGCCAGGCCAACCATGCCGGCAAGCGCGAGATTTTGGTGGGATCAGACTAGGCTCCAAGCCCCGATCCCCGCTTTTTCGCGTTCGCAAAAAAGCTGACTTCCCTCCCCCTTGAGGGGAGGGATTGAGGGTGGGGGTTCTGAACTCCCCACCGGCATGGCGTTTGTGAAGGCCGCAGAACCCCCACCCCTGCTTTTCGCTAGCGAAAAGCTGAGCCCTCCCTCAAGGGGGAGGGGACTGGATCGGGGCTATCCTTGTCCGAATGCCAAAAAACTCACTTGCAGACGGGTTCACCCACCTCGAGCGCAAATTCCCTTGGGCCCGCCCAGCCTTCGCCGTGGCTATTGGGCACGTCGACGATTTTGACCTCAAGCGTGCAGTTCCCGCCGGTCACCCGATAGAGATCGGGCGCGACGAATTCCACCGCGCCAATGCCGTCAAACCCGAAGGCATCGACCACCGCTGCATCGGCAATGATCGCCTGCAATTCCTTTTGTCGCTGATATTGCGGCGGCAGCGCCGCCAGGGCGGGCAAGGCGGTCATCGCCGCAAACCCCAGTGCAATCGACAAGCGCAGCATTTCATCTCTCCCAAAGCGTCCGCCTGGCATGGTGGATGAACGCTCCGTGAATGCAACCTTCCAGCTGTTGCCGCAATTGTTTTCTAGGTTAGGGTCACCTCACCCTCAGCCAGGAACAGAGATTTTCATGATTCGCCGCGATGCCCTGCTGCTCGGTCTGTCCACCGCCCTTGCCCTGAGCCTGCCCGCCTTTGCGCTTGATCGGGCGCTGAGTGCCGAGGAGCAGCAGCTCATTGCCAATATCAATCAGCACAATTCGGCGATCCGCTCCATGGCGGGCCGGTTCCTGCAGATCGATACCAATGGCGGGCGCACCGAGGGCACCTTCTTCCTCGAGCGCCCCGACAAGGTGCGCTTCCGCTACAACCCGCCCAGCCGGGAGGAAATCGTTTCGGTGGGCCGTGGCTTCTATGTGCTCAACCGCAAGGACGAGACCTATTACGCCTATCCCCAGGACACGATCCCGCTGCGCCAGTTCCTCGGCGACAAGATCGACCTGCTGACCGCCAATGTGGTCAATGTCACCAATTCGGACGGCTATATGTCGATCACCGTGGTCGACCAGACCGTGGCCGGCACCGTGCAGGTGTCGCTGATTTTCGACACCACGACCTTCGATCTGGCGCAGTGGAGCCTGGTCGAGCCCAGCGGGGCCGAACTGACCTTCTCGCTCTATGATGTCGAAAAAGACGTGCAGATCCCGCGCGCCTATTTCTCGATTCCGGCGACCTATAAGGGCGTCGATCCCTCGACGCGATAGACCCACAAGCCCCGACGCGCCTCCCTCCCCTCAAGGGGAGGGGATCGCATCGGCTCTCCGGCTATCACGCCCAAGCCAGGTCACACCTGCGTGACCTCGGTGGATCGCCTGCTCTGCGCCCCCTATAGAACGGCCATGCAGCGCTTTTTGCCTGTCATTGCCGTGCTTTTTACGCTCGCCTCGGTCTGGGGCGGGGCGAGTGGCTATGCCATGGCCTATTCAAGCGATGTGCCCAGCGTGGCGATCACAGCGGCGGATGATGTTTGCTTCGCACCAGCCGCCGAGAGCGATCCGGTGGTGTCCTTCAAGGTCTGCGGCAAGAAGCAGACCGGGATTGTCATGCCCTGCAATGGGCATCCTGGGATTCTGGCGGATGCCTGCGTCGCGCCATTTGACGATGCCAGCGATGAGTATACCAGCCAAGCCGAGCAGTTCACCGCGTCGCGGCTGATCCTCGAACACCTCAAGCCGCCGATAGCGGGCTAGGTCCCGGCGCGTTTGCGCCTTTCTCACCCGCGCTTTTCGCTCGCGAAAAGCTGACCTCTCCTCCAAGCGGCCCGCATTGCGGCCGCCGAAAGACATTTGTTCATGACCCCTTCTGTTCTCACCCCGTCGCTGACGCGGCGGCAATTGCTGGCGGGTGGCGCAAGCCTTGCTGCCTTGGCTCTGGCCGGTTGCACGCCCACCACACCCAATCCGCGCATTGTCGTGCCGGCAGGGCCAATAACCTATGAGGTCACGCCCGAAGCGCTGGCCATGTATGGCCCGCTGCCGGATGAGCAATTCCCCATTCCCGCCGCGCGAGTGGAACTGCTCAATCCAATCTATCGGCGCCAGGAAGTGGCCAATGAGACCGGCGAAGCGCCGGGCACGATCATTGTCGATACGGCCAACCGGTTCCTTTATTGGACGCTGCCGAATGGCCGCGCCATGCGCTATGGCGTGGGGATCGGGCGGGCCGGCTTTGCCTGGGAAGGACGGGCCCATATGGCCTATAAGCGCAAATGGCCGGTCTGGACGCCACCGTCGGACATGATCCTCCGCCAGCCGGAACTCGAAGTCTATCGCCATGGCCAACCGCCCGGTCTGGAGAACGCGCTGGGGCCGCGGGCGCTCTATATCCATCAGGGCAATACGGACACGCTCTATCGCATCCACGGCAATATGGATGTGCTGTCGATCGGGCAGGCCGTGTCGAGCGGCTGCGTGCGGTTGTTGTTTCAGGATGTGATCGATTTGTACGAGCGGGTGCCGTCGGGGGCGCCGATCGTGGTGCTGCAATAGGACAAACGGGATCGCCCAAGGCGATCCCGTTTTCTGTTGAGCCGCGGGCCGGGCGGGTTCAGCATGGCCCCGCGATCGAATGAGCATGGTGCCTTCATGACCAATACAATCCTCACCGATATCTACCGGGGCTATATTGCCTGTCTCAACAGTCAGGATTGGCCGCGGCTGGGGCAGTTCGTTGCCGAGGACGTTCACTACAATGGCGAGCGGATCGGGCTATCAGGATATCGCAGCATGCTGGAGGAGGATTTTCGGGCGATTCCCGATCTGCATTTCCATATCGAGCTGCTGGTGTCCGAGCCGCCGCGTATCGCGAGCCGGCTGCAATTCAACTGCACGCCCAAGGGCATGCTCTTTGGTCTTGCGGTCAATGGCAGGCGCGTCTCGTTCAGCGAGAATGTCTTTTACCAATTTACCGGCGAGCGGATCGCGGCCGTCTGGTCGGTGATCGACAAGGCCGCCATTGCAGCCCAGCTCACCCTGAAATGACAACACCCAGCCCGGCGGAGCCGAGCTGGGTGCAGATTGCGTTGGCCTGACAGGCGGCCCTAATTCCCGAAGATCAGGTCCATCAGCGTGCGCTGCTGTGGCTGTTCGGGCTCCTGGTAGATCACCTGGTCGCCGCCGACCGGCTGGGGCGGGGCGAATTGGCCCTGTTGCTGCTGCTGGGCCGGGGCCGAGGGGACCCAGACCTGCTGGCCGGTGGAGGGATCGACCACCAGCACCATGGGCATGCCGGTATCGGGATCGATCGGCGCGGTGGTGCCGACACCGACCGCAGGACCTTGCTGGAACCCCCCACCCTGCTGCATGGGCATTCCCGTGGCCGGATCGATGGCCTGGGCATTGGGATCGACAACCTGCTGGCCCACCGGCAGGCCGGTCATGGGATCGACCATCTGGCCGGTCTGGATCGGCTGGTTGGATGGCGGCGCCACCGGCTGGCCGGTCTGGGCATCGACATGCTGGACCATGGGCTGGCCGGTCGCCGGATCGATGACCTGTTGGCCGGTGGCTGGATCGACAACAGGCTGCGCCACGGTCTGGCTATTGTCATAGGAGCCGTGCGGGATCTGGGCGATCTGCTTGCCGGCATGGGCCTTGGTCATGAACTCAGACCAGATGACGGCCGGCACGTTACCACCCGACAGGGTCGTCTTGGTGTCATTGTCATTGCCCAGCCAGACGCCGGTGACCATGGCGGCGGTATAGCCGACAAACAGCGCATCGCGGGCATTCTGCGAGGTGCCGGTCTTGCCGCCGAACTGCCAGCCATTGAGATTGGCGCCCTTGCCGGTGCCCACTTCGACTGCGGTTTCCAACATGTCGTTCATTTCGTCGAGCACATTGGGGGCGATCACGCGGCCGGGGCCGGCATCGGACGCCTCGTAGAGCGGCTTGCCGTCCTTGGTCTCGATCTTGGTGATGACATTGGGAATGACGCCCATGCCGCCATTGGCGAAGGGGGCGTAGGCGCCGGTCAATTCGAGCAGGTTCACTTCCTGGGTGCCCAAAGCAATGGAGGGCACGGCGGTGAGGTGGCTGGAAATGCCCATGCGGGTGGCCACATCGACCACGGCCTGGGGCGTGACGTCGATGGCAAGGCGCGCCGCAATGGTATTGAGCGAATAGGCCAGGCCTTGGCGCAGGGTCACGGTGCCGGCATATTTGCCCGAGGCATTGCGCGGGCTCCAGCCATTATATTCGAACTGGGCATCTTCGGCCAAAGTGTCGGGCGTATAGCCCTTTTCCATGGCGGCGAGATACACGAAGGGCTTGAAGGTCGAGCCGGGCTGGCGCTTGGCGGTGACGGCGCGGTTATATTGGCTGGCCTGATAATCCACGCCACCCACCATGGCGCGCACTGTGCCATCGACATCCATGGCGACGAGAGCACCCTGATTGAAGCCACGCTTGGGGCCTTCGGAGGCCACCAATTCCTTGACGATGAACTCGGCGTCCTTCTGCATTTTCCAGTCGATGGTGGTCTGCACCACCACGTCGGTATCGATCTCGCCAATATAGGCGGTCATCAGGCTTTCGACCCAGTCAGCGACATAGGATTCCGAGCCCGCCACGCGGGTGCGCACGGATTGGTTGGGATCGATCTGGGCGGCGGTGGCTTCCTCGCGGGTGATATAGCCTTCCTCAGCCATGGAATTGAGCGTCAGGCGCTGGCGTTCCTTGGCGCGTTCCGGATTGGATTTGGGGTTATAGGCCGAGGGCGCGGGCAGGATGCCGGCCAGCATGGCGGCCTGGCCGAGCGAGAGATTGCGCGCGGAGACGCCGAAATAGGTCTGCGCGGCGGCCTCGATGCCGGTGGCGCCGGCCCCGAAATAGACGCGGTTCATATAGAGTTCGAGAATTTCTTCCTTGGTGAAATTCTGCTCCAGCCACACGGCCAGGATCATTTCCTGGATCTTGCGGCCCAGGGTCTGGTCCGGGGTGAGAAAGAGGTTTTTCGCCACCTGCTGGGTGATGGTGGAGGCGCCACGGGTGACCCCGCGCGCCCGCACGCTTTCGGCGGCCACGGCGAGCAGGCCAATGGGGTCGACGCCGAAATGGCTCATGAAGCGGCGGTCTTCGCTGGCGATGATGGCCGCGGGCACATAATAGGGCAATTCGCGATAGGTGATCGCTTCGCCGCCGGTCTGGCCGCGATTGGAGATCAGGCTCCCGTCAGCCGCGAGAATCCGGATATTGGGCGGACGATCGGGAATGGCCCAGGTGTTGGACGAGGGCAATTGCGCGCCGTAATAGACCACGACGCCGATGACAGCGATGCCGGCCCACAGGCAGAGCACGAAGCCCCAATAGAAAATGCCCATGAGGAAGCCGCCGGTGCGCGAGCGGCGTTTTTTTGGCTTTTTCTCGCGGGCGACCGAGGCTTTGCCGCGGCGGGGTTGCTTGGGCGGCTTGCCCTTGGGATTGGGGGAGGCGCCGCCGGAGCGTTCGTCATCGACAAAAACGCCGACCGCCTTGCCCATGGAGGGCTCGACGCGCTCGCCGCCCTTGGCGCGGCTGGCCGCAGCCGGCTTGCCCTTGGGCTGGGCGCCAACGCGATCATCGGCGGAAATGCGAAAATCCATCAATCGAACCCGAAATAGAAAGAGCCTGAGCCTTGCCTTCTACTCTCATAAGCCATGATGGCAAACAAAGAGGTTAGCAAACCCTAAAGGCGACCAAGCCGTCCGCTGGCGCATCATTCCCGTGCTGATTGACAAGGGGGCGCTTCCTGCGCGGCTACAGCAGCGTTCTCATGGGAAATTGTGGCCGGTTTATGTGAGGATTTCCCGGTTATGCGGCCCCTGTTGCCGGTGGGCAACAAGGGGGCGATCACATTGCGGTCAGCGCCAGCCCAGCGCCGGGGCCACCAGCTTCAAAATCGACTCGATGACATGGGCATTGTATTCGACGCCGAGCTGGTTGGGCACGGTGAGCAGCAGGGTATCGGCTTCGGCAATGGCTTCGTCGGCCGCCAGTTCCTTGATCAGCACATCGGGTTCGGCGGCATAGCCGCGGCCGAACACGGCGCGCTTTTCCGGCTCGATATAGCCAAAACTATCCTCTTCGCGGCCGCCGCCGCCGAAATAGGCGCGGTCGGTGTCATTGACCAAAGCAAAGATCGAGCGGCTGACCGAGACGCGCGGCTCATGGGCATGGCCGGCCTCTTTCCAGGCGGCGCGATAGGCGCGGATCTGCTCGGCCTGCTGGATATGGAAGGGCTTGCCGCTTTCATCGAATTTGAGCGTCGAGCTTTGCAGATGCATGCCCAGCTTGGCCGCCCAGATGGCGGTGGCGTCGGTCGCGGCGCCCCACCAGATGCGCTGGCGCAGGCCCTCGGAAAACGGCTCGAGCCGCAGCTTGCCGGGCGGATTGGGGAACATGGGGCGCGGATTGGGCTCGGCAAAGCCGTGGCCCTTGAGCACTTCGAGCAGGACTTCAGTCTGGCTGCGGGCCATATCGGCGTCGGTCTGGCCCTCGACGGGGGCATAGCCGAAATAGCGCCAGCCATCGATCACCTGCTCGGGCGAGCCGCGGCTGATGCCCAATTGCAGGCGGCCGCCGGCGATCAGATCGGTCGCGCCGGCATCCTCGGCCATGTAAAGCGGGTTTTCGTAGCGCATATCGATGACGGCGGTGCCGATCTCGATGGTTTTGGTCCGGGCGCCGATGGCCGCCAGGAGCGGGAAAGGCGAGGCCAACTGGCGGGCGAAATGATGCACGCGAAAATAGGCGCCATCGGCCCCCAATTCCTCGGCAGCGACTGCCAGATCGATCGATTGCAGCAGCGCATCGCCCGCCGTGCGGGTGCCGGACTGCGGCGAGGGCGACCAATGGCCGAAGGACAGAAAACCGATCTTTTTCATGGCGGGACCCGTGTGCTTGGCCCCATTGGCGGGGCCTTCGCTAGATATGTCGCCGCTGGCGCGGGAAAAAGCCAGATGGGGAGAACGCATTGTTCAGGACGCGGCTCTAAGCCAATGCGATCCAATAGAGCCGTTTGGTGGGATCGGCGGGTGAGTGCCCGCTGAACACACCGCCCTGGCTTTCGATCACGCGGCGTGAGCCGGTATTGCTCTCGTTACAGGTGAGGAGGGCGCGCTCAAGGCCGAGGTCGCGGGCGAGGATAAGCGCCTGCCGCAGGATTTCGGAGGCGTGGCCGCGCCGGCGGTGCGCGCGCAAGATACCAAAGCCGATATGGCCGCCATTGGTTCGCAATTGATCGTTAAGCGCGTGGCGCAGCGACAGGCGGCCGACGATTTTGCCGTCGACTTCGGCGAGGAGGAAGGTTTCGGGCACAGCGCCTGCCAGATTTCGCCCCTGGCGGCGCTCTTCGAGGCCCGCCAGATAATCGGCAAACGAGCTTGCCGTGTCGAGGCCAAAGGCGAAAGTGAAACCTTCTGCGGCCAGTTCGCACGTCGCCGAGCGGACCGCAGCTTCGTCTTCAAGCGCGACAGGCCGCAGCCGCAATGGGCTTGTTTCGTCGATCTTTTTCATGAAACACGCCATGGATTCGAGTGCCGGCAATGGTCGGCAGGAGCCAGCATAGCCGGGTTCTGCGGCGCAAAGCCAGTGGCTGGGCCGTTGATGACAATGACCCGATCGGGGCGTAGGCTGATGACCCGCCGTGCAATGGGCTGCATCATGCTTCGACTTGCCGGGCTGACATTGATTGCCATCCTCGCCTTCGCTGCCAATTCCGTGCTGGCCCGACTGGCGCTGGCGGGCGGCATGACCGATGCGGGGCTCTATACCGGGGTGCGCCTGCTTTCGGGGGCGTTGGTACTGGCCGGCCTGATCCTGCTGCGCCGGCACGGCTTGCGGCCGGTGCTGGCGGCCGGAAGCTGGGTGGGAACAGGGGGATTGTGCGCCTATGCCTTGGCGTTTTCCTACGCCTATATCGCCTTGGGTGCCGGGACGGGGGCGCTGATCCTGTTTGCCAGCGTGCAGTTCACCATGCTGGGGTGGAGCGTCCACAAGGGGGAAATGCCCGGACCGGCGGAATGGCTGGGTATCGGGGTGGCGCTGCTGGCCTTTGGCTTTCTGGTCTGGCCGGGGCTCACCGCGCCTGACCCCGTGGCAGCCGGGCTGATGATGCTGGCGGGCATAAGCTGGGCCGTCTATTCCTTGGTCGGCCGCGGCTCGAGCAGCCCGCTGCTCGACACGGCCGGAAACTTCCTGCGCAGTGCGCCGCTGGCACTATTGCTGATCGGGCTGGGCCCGCTGCATCCGCTGGGGGATTGGCGAAGCCTAGTATGGGCGGTGCTGTCGGGTGCCGTGGCCTCAGGCCTGGGCTATGCCGTGTGGTACGCGGCCCTGCCGGGCCTGCAACGCAAGCAGGCGGCAATCGTGCAATTGAGCGTTCCGGCCCTGGCCGCCATTGGCGGCGTGGCTTTCCTGGGCGAAACCCCAACGGCCCGGCTGCTGATCTGCAGTCTGGCCATTCTGGGCGGCGTATTGCTGGCCATAATCGCCGGTGAGCGGCGGCGCCGGATCGCCGCCGCCTAAGTCATCAGACGTCCAGATTGCTCACGCTGAGCGCGTTGTCCTGGATGAAGTCACGGCGGGGTTCGACGAGGTCGCCCATGAGGGCGGTGAAGATGGCGTCGGCTTCGGTGGTTTCGTTGATTTCCACCTTGAGCAGGGTGCGGGCATTGGGGTCGAGCGTGGTTTCCCAGAGCTGGGAGGCGTTCATTTCGCCCAGGCCCTTGTAGCGCTGCAGCGATACGCCCTTGCGGCCCGCATCGGTGACGGCTTTGAAGAGGCTCGATGGTCCGAAAATCTGGATGGTTTCGCCCTTGCGGGTCAGCGTCGGCACGCCGCCATAGATTTCGTCGAGCCGTTCGGCCAGCTGGCGCAGCTTGCGCGCGTCGGCGCTTTGCAGCAGGGCCTTGTCGAGCTGGTGGGTTTCGGCGACGCCGCGCACGGTGCGCGAAAAGGCCAGGCCCTCTTCATCGGTGATGACGCCCGACCAGCCGCGTTCCAGCTCGTCCGAGATGCGGTCGAGCCGGTTGGCGATACGGTCCATGGTGCCGCTGATGCGGCTCGGATCGTTCAGGCCCTCGGGATCGAGCCCGCCGACAATGGCGGCCTGTTCGACCAGACTACGATTGTAGCGGGTGTTGAGGTTGTTGATGGCGCCCACAATGTTGCGCGCCTGCTGCACGATGGCTTGCAGGTCCGCGCCCGCATGCTGGTGGCCGTCGCGCGTGGTGAACACGGCTTCGTCGAGCCCAGCCTCGATCAGATAATCGTTGAGGGCGTCCTCGTCCTTCAAATATTGCTCGGACTTGCCGCGCATGGCTTTGTAGAGCGGGGGCTGGGCGATGTAGATATGGCCGCGCTCCAGCAATTCGGGCGTCTGTCGATAAAAGAAGGTGAGCAGCAGGGTGCGGATATGGGCGCCGTCCACGTCGGCGTCGGTCATGATGATGATCTTGTGGTAGCGCAGCTTGTCGGCATTGAACTCTTCGCGGCCAATGCCGGTGCCAAGCGCGGTGATCAGCGTGCCGACCTGGTCGGAGGAGATCATGCGATCAAACCGGGCGCGTTCCACATTGAGGATCTTGCCGCGCAGCGGCAGCACGGCCTGATTGGAGCGGTCGCGCCCCTGCTTGGCCGAGCCACCGGCCGAGTCGCCCTCGACGATGAAGATTTCGGACTTGGCAGGATCGCGTTCCTGGCAATCGGCGAGCTTGCCGGGCAGGGACGAGATTTCCAGCGCCCCCTTGCGGCGGGTCAGTTCGCGCGCCTTGCGGGCGGCTTCGCGGGCGGCGGCGGCTTCGGCCACCTTGCCGACAATGATCTTGGCCTCGTTGGGATGTTCCTCGAACCACTGGCCCAGCTTTTCGTTGACGATGTTCTCAACGACGGGGCGCACTTCGGAGGAGACCAGCTTGTCCTTGGTCTGCGACGAAAACTTGGGATCGGGCACTTTGACCGACAGCACGCAGGTCAGGCCCTCGCGCGTGTCATCGCCGGTGACCGAGACCTTTTCCTTTTTGGAAATGCCCGAGCTTTCGGCATAGCCGACCACCTGGCGCGTCAAGGCTCCGCGCAGGCCGGCCAGGTGCGTGCCGCCATCGCGCTGGGGGATGTTGTTGGTGAAGCAGAGCACGTTTTCGTGGTAGCTGTCGTTCCACTGCAGCGCCACTTCGACGGTGATGCCGTCCTTTTCCGATATCATCGTGATCGGACGATCGATGACGGCCTGCTTGGACTTGTCGAGGTAATTGACGAAGGCTTCGAGCCCCCCCTCATAGAACAGGTCGATCTCGACCGGCTCGGGGTGGCGGCGATCGGCGAGCAGGATATGCACGCCCGAATTGAGGAAGGCCAGCTCGCGCAGGCGATGTTCGAGCGTCTTGAAATCGAAGTCGATCATGGTGAAGGTGTCGGACGAGGGCATGAAGCTGACCTCGGTGCCGTTGCGCCCTTCATAGGTGCCGGTGACCTTGAGCGGTGCGTCGGCATTGCCATGGGTGAAGCTCATCTCATGGATCTGGCCGCCGCTGCGGATTTTGAGCTTGAGCCAGACCGAGAGCGCGTTCACCACGGACACGCCCACGCCATGGAGGCCCCCCGAAACCTTATAGGAATTCTGGTCGAACTTACCGCCGGCATGCAGCTGGGTCATGATGACCTCGGCCGCTGAGACGCCCTCTTCCTTGTGGATACCCACCGGAATGCCGCGGCCATTATCGGTCACGGTGACCGAGCCATCGGCATTGAGGGTGACCGTCACGAGGTCCGCGTGACCGGCCAGGGCCTCGTCGATGGCGTTGTCGACCACCTCATAGACCATGTGATGCAGGCCCGATCCGTCATCGGTATCCCCGATATACATGCCGGGGCGCTTGCGCACGGCATCGAGCCCTTTGAGCACTTTAATGCTGTCGGCATCATATTCGGTCGGAACGGGAATTTCGCTATCGGTCATGGGGTCCGAATCAGGTCGTTTCAGAGTGAATTAGTTCTAACGGAAGCGGGGTCTATCCCCAAGCAAAATGGCCTTTTTAGGGGCTTTTGACCGGGGATGACGCTGGATTTCCCGGCCGGAATTCCGGCCATCGGGCGATCCGCGTTTTAATCACCCGGGTGGGAGCATCGGTGGCGCCAACTTCAATCCTTGTAGAGCCGTCCGTCGCGCACCGTGATGGTTTGGGCGCGGGGGCCCAGGGCCTCGAACAGGAGCCGGTCAGTGCCGGTGAGGAAGCATTGCGTCCCGAGCCCATCGAGGGCGGAAAACAAGGCCCGGCGACGGTCCGGATCGAGATGGGCGGCGATTTCATCGAGCAGCAGGAATGGCGTAATCGCGGTGCGCAATTTGACCAATCTGGCATGGGCCAGGATCAGTCCGATCAGCAAGGCTTTCTGCTCGCCGGTCGAGCCTAAAGCAGCCGGCATGCCCTTTTGGGCATAGGTCACTTCCAGATCGACACGGTGTGGACCAGATATGGTGCGTCCGGCGGCGCGATCAAGGGCGCGCGAGCCCTGCCAGGTGACGATCAGCGCCGTTTCGAGCGCTGCCGAAGAGCTGGGCTCCGCCTCGTTTTCAAACAATGGCGTCAGCGCCAGATGGGCGGCGGGAAAACTCGAGTCATCCAGGCTTTGTTCGATCAGCGCCTGCAAATGCGTGAGGCTATCGGTGCGCGCCAGGTGGATGGAGGCGCCGAGTTCTGCCAGTTGGACTTCGATGGCTGAGAGCCAACGCGCGTCCCCGCCCTCTTCGAGCAGGCGATTGCGCTGGCGCATGGCCTTGTCATAGTCGGAGACCGAAGAGGAATGGCTGGGGATGAGCGTGGTGACCAGACGATCCAAAAAGCGGCGGCGGTCGCTGGCGGGGCCGGAGAAGAGGCCATCCATCGCCGGGGTGAGCCATAGCACGCGCAGATAATCGCTCATCGCCTCGATGGAGCGGGCATTGGCGCCATTGATACGCACGCGGCGGCCGCCATCGGGCGTGGCGCCGGTGCCGATATCGGCGGGGCCATCATCGGTCTCGACCGTTGCCGCCACCGCCCAGCCGATGTCGCTGCCCTGGGCCTGCACGGTGTCGAAGCTGGCCCGGCGCAGGCCGCGGCCGGGCGACAGCAGGCTCACCGCTTCGAGCAGATTGGTCTTGCCGGCGCCATTGGGGCCGGTGAGGACCAGATGGCGGTCGTCCAGGTCCAAAGCCGCCGCCGTATAATTGCGGAAGGCGGTGAGGCGGAGGCGGGAGAGGTGGCGCATGGTTAGCCTTGCACCGAGCTATCCCTCTCCCCTTGTGGGAGAGGGTGGATCGCGCAAAGCGCGAGACGGGTGAGGGGGTGCGATGCCGGCAAGGAACCCCTCATCCCAACCGAAATTCGCCTTTGCGAATTCGGTGGCCCTTCGGGCACCTTCTCCCACAAGGGGAGAAGGAAGGAGGGTTTCAACTCTAGACCCGCATCGGCATCAGGACATACAGCGCCTTGGTCTCGCCTTCGTCCTTGACCAGCGTGGGGGAGCCGGCGTCGTTGAACATGAAGATGGCACTTTCGCTGCGGATCTGCCCGATAATGTCGAGCAGGTAGCGCGCGTTGAAGCCGATCTCGAAACCATCAGTGTCGAATTCGACGGCCAGTTCTTCGCTGGCCGTGCCGTGGTCGGGATTGGTCACCGAGAGTTCGAGCAGGCCATCCTTGGCGGACAGCTTGACGGCCTTGCCGCCGCGATCGGACGCAATGGTCGAGACACGGTCGACAGCGGTGGCGAAGCTCGCCCGGTCGACATTCATCTGCTTGTCGTTGTTCTTGGGGGTCACCCGATCATAATCGGGGAATGTGCCTTCGATGAGCTTGCTCAGCAGCACGACCGGGCCGACGGTGAAGCGGATCTTGGTGTCGGAGACTTCGACCTTGACCTCGCCTTCGGCGCCGTCGAGGAGTTTCTGGACTTCGCCGACGGTCTTTTTCGGCACGATAATGCCGGGCATGCCCTTGGCGCCGGCAGGGGCTTCGATTTCGGCGCGGGCCATGCGGTGGCCATCGGTGGCGACAGCGCGCAGCACGGTGCCCGTGGCTGAATTTTCGACGGCATGGAAATAGATGCCGTTGAGGTAATAGCGCGTCTCCTCATTGGAGATGGCGAATTGGGTGCGCTCGATCAGCTCGCGCAGGGCCGAGGCGGCGATGGCGAATTCATGGCCGAAGCTGCCTGATTTTAGATCCGGGAAGCTATCGGGGGAGAGGCATGCCAGATTGAAGCGCGAGCGGCCGGAGGTGAGCACCATGTTCTCGCCGCCATCGGTCTCAAGGCGCACTTCGGCGCCATCGGACAGCTTGCGCACGATTTCATAGAGCGTGTGCGCGGGCACTGTGGTGGTGCCTTGGGTGGAGACCATGGCCGGCACGGCCTCGGTCACTTCGATATCGAGATCGGTGGCGCGCAGCTCCACCCGGTCCTCGCTGGCCTTGAACAGCACGTTGGCGAGAATGGGGTAGGTATTACGCCGCTCGACCACGCGATGCACATGGCTCAGCGACTTGAGCAGATGATTGCGTTCGAGCGTGACTTTCATTGACGATCAATCCTTGGCACTACGCGAGCCGCCCTTGGGAGCGACAAAAAACCCCGGCAAGCCGGGGTTGGACATTTACAATTTGTGACCGCAAAGGCAAGGGCAGCGGGTGGTTTGCCGCAGGGATTCCACAAAGAGAGATTTTTTGCTCCCTTCCTTCTCCCCTGGTGGGAGAAGGTGCCCCGCAGGGGCGGATGAGGGGGTTAGCGCTCTCAACCAGCGGCAAAGCATAGGAGGGCGCAGCACCCCTCACCCGGATCATTCTGCTGAACGCAGAATGATCGTCCCTCTCCCACAAGGAGAGAGGGGTAAAACCTATTCCTCGAGCATGCGCTTCAAGAGTTCGATTTCCTGGGCCAGTTCGATGTCGTCCTTGATCATCGATTCCACCTTGCGGACCGAATGGAGCACCGTGGTGTGATCGCGTCCGCCGAAGCGGCGGCCGATTTCGGGGAGCGAGCGGCTTGTCAGCGCCTTGGCGAGGAACATGGCGATCTGGCGCGGGCGGACCACGTCGCGGCTGCGGCGGGCCGAGAGCAATTCATTGCGCGGCACTTTGTAGTGGCGCGAGACGATCTTGAGGATGTCCTCGATGCGGACGCGCTTGGCGTCGCGGGCGCGGATCAGGTCGGCCAGGGTCTTTTCGGCCAAGGGCACGGTGATCAATTCACCGGTCAGCTGATTGGCGGCGACGAGGCGATTGACCGCACCATCGAGATCGCGGCCATGGCTGACCACGGCGCGCGAGACATAATCGATGACCGGGGTGGGGAAATGCATGCCGTAGCGGGCACTGGCCTGGTCGGCGCGGCGCTGCACGATGGCGCGGCGCAATTCCATGTCAAAGCCGGTGATCGGCACGACGAGGCCACCCGAGAGGCGCGAGCGGATGCGCTCGTCGATCATTTCCAGATCCCGCGGCGGCGCATCACCGGCCACCACGACCTGCTTGGCGCCGGTGAGCAGCGTGCCCAGCGTATGGCCGAATTCGGTGGCGGATTTGCCCTGCAGGAATTGCATGTCATCGATCAACAGCAGATCGACCCGGCGCAGCCATTCCTTGAAGCCGAGCGCGGACTGGCGCTGCACGGCGGTGATGAAATGGTACATGAAATGGTCGGCGGTCAGATAGACGATGTTCTTGGATGCATCGGCCGACTGCACGGCATGGGCGATGGCGTTGAGCAGGTGGGATTTGCCCAGGCCGACCGTGGAATGAATATAGACCGGATTGAAGGTCACCGAATTGTTGGCGGCGGCGTGGGCGATCTGCTTGGCGACGCCGAAGGCCATTTCATTGGCCGCGCCGGGCACGAAAGTCTCGAAGGTCATGCGCTGATCAATGGCGCTGCCGGCCAGGGCATCGCCCTTGGATGCGCTATTGTCGCGCACCAGCCGCGGCGTGGCGGGCATCTGGGGCGCAGCGGCGACAGCAGCGGGGGCAGTCGCATCGCTGCTGGGCGCGATCTCGGCGGCGGGAGCCAGCTTCTTGGTGGCCTGGCCATTGACGCGCAGGGTTACCTGCAGCCGGGTGACAACATCGACGTCCTGGCGGAAGGATTCAATGATGCGGTCGGCATAATTGGACTGCACCCAGGAGCACAGGAACCGCGTGGGCGCCGACAGATGCACCAGATCGTCGACGATTTCCTCCAGCTCAAGCCGGGCAAACCAGGAGGTGAACACATCTTCGCCAACACCGGCCTTGAGGCGGGCGCGCACCCGGTTGAAGAGGTCGCGCTGTGCTTCGGAGCCGGATGTGATCATGACAGACATTTCGCCTTTAGGTGTCGGAGTGGTGGAGGACGGCTGGGGACTTCCCCAATCATCCTTTCCGGCGGTCTGCATCATCATCGTGAGTGCCCCATGTGCTGTTGTTTCGACCGGTCCGCAAAGCCCGGCCAAGTGACTGTCCAAGCCGGGTAGCGAAAGCGCCGGCCCCTTGGTTCTTCGTTCTCGCCACCCCGCTTGGACTTGCCCGTCCAATTGGCCATAGCTTCGCCGGGGCGCCCGATGACCCGGACGCAAAACTCCAGCCCCGATGGGAACGCCACCGTTAGCCTGCATTACTCTTTGACGTGAAGCCGGACCGAAACGGCCGGCGCTCTACTGAACCCAATTTGCCCGGATTACCGGAAAAACCGCCCCGGCATTGCTGCCGAAACGCGCCCAAAACAAACGCCCCGAATATGACCCCATCCGCTCGCTGAGAAGGTCCTTGATGGCCCCCGTTTTCGAGCTGACCAGGCCATAGTAGTGGGTCGATTTTAGGGGGGCAATGCCCCTTTTCCGAAAATGGGGGCTTGACTCTGACTATGTCTTTTCCGCCACCCGGCCCCGGTAAAACCTGGCTCCGGCAAGGCTCTGTGACTCCATGCAGATTCTTGTCACAAGGGCTGCGACTTAACCAAAATTATATTTCCATAAACCACGGCCTGGAGTGGTTCCAACGGCTTCGTGACAATTGCAAAAACCCCGGATGGGCTCACAAATCCTTGCGCGCGCTGAGCATTTTGCAAGGATGGGTGAAACGACCGTTATGTCGCAATCGCGTCATCCCGATGACATCAAACCGTCAAGGCGGAAAATCCTTGCCGCGATTCCGGCAGACGGAAGGGCAAAGAAAATGGGCCCCCGAGGGAGCCCATCATCATCCTGCCGCAGCCACGCTGCGCAGGGCTCAACCGATCAGGCGAGAGCCTTGACGCGGTGATTGAGGCGGCTGACCTTGCGGGCCGCCAGATTGGCATGAACGATGCCCTTGGTGGCTGCACGGTGAATTTCGGGCTCGGCAGCCTTGAGGGCAGCAAAGGCCACGGCATGATCGCCGGCCACGATGGCTTCTTCAACCTTGCGGATGAAGGTGCGGACGCGCGAGCGGCGCGACTTGTTGACCGCGGTGCGGGCTTCGATCTTGCGGGTAGCCTTTTTGGCTGACGGCGTATTGGCCATAACGGTCCTCTTGGCGTCCAACCGGCCGAAGGCGCCTTGGCAGCGCACCGTCCGGGATGAAATGAAAGCGGCGGCCTTACGTCAAGCCGCCAAGTGGGGCGGTCTATAGGGGAAAGGGGGGGAAGCGTCAACTGGATTCAGGGGGCGCATGGGGATGCATGCTTGCCATGTTGGACGCGAATACTAGCACAGCCACCCGCCTCGCCAAGTGTCACCCGGGTTGGATAGATGTGTGCCCCCCGCCGGAACGAAGCGTGCGGCATCCCGTTTGCACTATCGAGGAGGCAGCGATGGCAACCACCACGCTTATTGGCGCCCTGCTTGTGGCGGCTGGTCTGATCTATATGGCATTGGCGGCGATCTTTCGCGGTCGGATGACTGACCCGCATGCCTCAGCCAACGACCCCGCCGGTCGGACGCTGGAGCCGCGCCGCCGCGGCATGGGCTTTCTTGGCCTCAAGGCCAATTGGCCGGGCCTGCTCATCGCCGCGATCGGCGTGATTTTGCTGCTTATTCCCGCTGTGCCGAGCTAATTGACAGGTTCCGCAAGGGCCAAACACGCGGTGTCACCCCGGCGCAGGCCGGGGCCCATCCTGAGAGGGGTGGGCTCTTTCATAGACCTTGCGGCTGCGGGGCGATCTCGGGATGGGTCCCGGCCTGCGCCGGGATGACACCGGGGGTGGGATGGATCGGGCTCACCCCAGGCTTATGCCTTCTTCTGGCACACCGGACAAAAGAACGTGGACCGGCCCGATTGGACGATGCGCTGGATCGTGCCCGTACAGAGCGGGGTGGGGCAGGGCTCGCCTTCCCGGTCATAGACGGCAAAGCGGTGCTGGAAATAGCCCGAGCCGCCTTCGGCATTGCGGAAATCGCGTAGCGTCGAGCCGCCCACTTCGATGGCTTCGATCAGCACCTGGCGTACGGCATGGGCGAGGTCGTCCAGCACCAGCTTGGGCTTGCCCTTGGCGGTGACCAGCGTGCCCGCGAGCACGGTAGGCAGGATATGGGCGCGGTGCAGGGCTTCGGCGACATAGATATTGCCTAGCCCCGCCACGACGCGCTGATCGAGCAGGGCGGCCTTGATCGGGGTCTTCTTGCCGGTGAATTTCTCGGCCATTTCATCGGCGTTGAAATCATTGCCCAAGGGCTCTGGCCCCAGACCCTTGAGATAGGGGCTGTCCTCGACATGATCATAGAGATCGACAAAACCGAAGCGGCGCGGATCGGCATAGATGAGGTGGGATTTGCCATGCTTGGGATGGGAAATGTCCCAGACCATATGGTCGTGCTTGGGCGTGGGTTCGACTTCATGATAGCGCGGCGGCTTGTCGATGCCATGTTCGGCAAAGCGATAGCTGCCGGTCATGCCCAGATGGCTGAGGACCGTCTTGCCATTGGAGAGCCCGATCAGCAGATATTTGGCGCGGCGGCCCACCGAAACTATTTTTTGGCCCTCAAGGGCCGACTGCAAATCCTTGGGGAAGGGGAAGCGCAGGTCGGGGCGGTTGAGCGTGACCTTGTCGATGGTGGCGCCCTCGATCCAGGGCTCAAGACCACGCCGGACAGTTTCGACCTCGGGCAGTTCGGGCATCTCAACCTCGTGTCCACTGTGCCGCTTTGCGCAATTGGCAAAGCATGGAACGCTTCTATATGGTGCGCGCGAAACGCAAAAGAGAAGCGAGCAATGCCATGAATGGTGCGCGTGAAACCACCCATTTCGGCGAACAGACCGTGGCGCTCGAAGACAAGCAGGGCCTGGTCAACAAGGTCTTTCACGACGTGGCCGACCGCTACGATCTGATGAACGACCTGATGAGCGGGGGCATTCACCGCATTTGGAAGGATGCCATGGTGGCCGATCTCGCCCCGCCCAAGACCGGTTCGCGCCCCTATAAGGTGCTCGACATGGCGGGCGGCACGGGGGACGTGGCAGAGCGCATCATCAATGCCTCGGTGGGCTATGCCGAGGTCGTGGTCTCCGACATCAATTCGGACATGCTGCGGGTGGGCGCCGAGCGGGCCAAGGCCTGGCGCTTTCCGGCCCAGGCCAGTTTCGTCGAGGCCAATGCCGAAGAGCTGCCGTTTCCCGACAACAGTTTTGACGCCTATACGATCGCCTTCGGCATCCGCAATGTGCCGCGCATCCAACAGGCGCTGGGCGAGGCGCATCGCGTGCTCAAGCGCGGCGGGCGCATTCTGGTGCTCGAATTTTCCCAGGTCGATGTGCCCGGGCTCGACAGTCTCTACAATGCCTTTTCCGACCGGGTGATCCCGCCCATGGGCAAGATGGTCACCGGAGACGGTCAGCCCTATCAATATCTCGTCGAATCGATCCGCAAATTCCCCAGCCCGCCAATGTTCTCGGGGATGCTGGCGCAGGCCGGGTTCAAGCGGGTGAAACACACGCCCTATACCGGCAATATCGCGGCGCTGTTTTCCGGGTGGAAGATTTGAACCCGATGTTGCAGTTCGCCCGTATCGGCCAAACCCACAATGTCATCCCCGCGGAAGCGGGGACCTCTATTTGCTTGGGGAGCCCCCTAAACGGAGGTTCCCGCTTTCGCGGGAACGACACCGTGATTGGATTGAGCATCATGGTCGTACTGCACCTCTCCCCCAAAGGGAGAGGTGAAGCATGCTGATCTCCGCCTATTACCGGCTGGCGCGGGCCGGCTATGTGCTGGCGCGCGAGGGGGCGCTGTCGATTGTTTCGGCCAAGGACCTGCCGGGGCCGCTGAAGCTCGGGATTTTTCTGGGGCGGCTAATCGAGCGGCCCAGCGTGCGCAAGACCGGGCATGTCGAGCGGCTGAACAAGGCGCTGAACCTGCTGGGGCCGACCTATGTCAAATTCGGCCAGACGCTGGCGACGCGGCCCGATGTGGTGGGGCCGCAGATCGCCAATGATCTGGCGGGCCTGCAGGACAAGATGGACCCGTTCGATGCCGCGCTGGTGCCGGCCATCCTCAGCGAGGCGCTGGAAAGCAAGGCGGCGGAGCTGACTGAACTTAGCCCGCCCATTGCTGCGGCCTCCATTGCCCAGGTGCACAAGGCGCGGCTGGTGCCGGCCAATGGGCTGCCCAGGACCGTGGCCGTCAAGATCCTGCGGCCCGGCGTGGCGCAGCGCTTCATGGCCGATATCGAGAGCTATTATGCCGGCGCGGCTTTGGCCGAACGCTTCGTGCGCTCGACCAAGCGCCTCAAGCCGACCCAAGTGGTGGAAACGCTGGACCGCTCGGCCCGGCTGGAACTCGACCTGCGGCTCGAAGCCGCCGCCATTTCGGAAATGGCCGAGAATATCAAGGACGATACCGGCTTCGTCATCCCGACCGTCAGCTGGGATCATGTGGCGCAGAATGTGCTGACCACGACCTGGGTCGATGGTATTCCGATTCGCGATCATGCCGCGCTCGATGCGGCGGGGGTGGATCGCAAGGCGCTGGCGGCCAAGGTGCTGCAGAGCTTTCTGCGCCATGCCATTCGCGACGGCTTTTTCCATGCCGATATGCATCCGGGGAACCTCTTTGCCGATCCGCGCAGTGGCGACGTGATCGCGGTGGATTTCGGCATTATGGGCCGCATCAACCGCCGCGAACGCCGGTTTCTCGCCGATATCCTTTATGGCTTCATCACCCGCAATTATCGGCTGGTGGCCGAACGCCATTTCGATATCGGCTATGTGCCCAAGGACCAGTCGGTCGACGATTTTGCGCTGGCCATCCGCTCCATCGGCGAGCCGCTGCATGGCCGCACGGCGCAGGACATTTCCATGGCGCGGGTGCTCGGACAACTCTTTGTCATCACCGACCTGTTCAACATGCAGACCCGGCCCGAACTGGTGCTGCTGCAAAAATCCATGGTGCTGGTGGAGGGCGTCGCGCGGGCGCTCGACCCGTCGCTGGACATCTGGACCGTGGCCGAGCCGGTGGTCGGTGATTGGCTGCGCAAGGAAGAGGGCCCGCTCGGCCGGGTGCAGGATATCAGGGATCAGCTCGGCATTTTTGCCGAGGCCGCGCAGCGCGTGCCGGTCATTCTGGGGCAGGCCGAGCTGGCGCTGAACGATTATCACGCCAATAAGCGCCCGCCCGATCGGCTGACGCGCTGGGCCCTATTGCTGGTGGCGGCGGCGGGCACGATTTTCTTTGCCGTGGCCACGGTGCGCGTGCTGCTCTCGACCTCCTGACTTGCCCTCCCCGATAGCGGTCCCTAGATTGCCGGCACTTTTCAAGAGGACGATCATGGCCGCCCAAATGCTTGCCAAGCTCGCCGCCATGGTCGGGCTGGGCCTGATGCTCACCGGCTGTATCGACGCCAAGGTGGATATCGCGCTGACCAGCCCGACCACGGCCAAGGCCAGCCTCACCCAGGTCATGGCGGCCGATTTCTATGCCATGCTCAAGATGAATTCGGGCCCTGCCGGCAGCAAGGACGATGACCGCTTCTGCACCAGCGGCAAGCTCACCGAAAACCCGGATGGCAGCGCCACCTGTCTGGTCGATCAGGAAGGGCGTTTTGCCAGCCTCGACCTCGGCGAAGTGGAAGCGCCGGTGCATTTCCGCAGCGCCGGGCGTGGGCTGGTGCGTATCTCGGTTTCAACCACCGAGATGAAGACCGAAGTGGATATGGGCGAGGAACTGGATGCCGAGACCAAGCAGATGCTCGACGCCTTCTTTGCCAAGCGCACCATCACCCTGCGCTTTTCCGGCCTCGCCGTTACCGAGACCAATATGAAACGCTCTCCCGATGGCTCGTCCGCCGAAATGGTCATTCCCATTCTCGACCTGATCGATGGCACCGCCGTGCTGCCCGACGAAATCTATGCCGTGGTGCGCGCGCCATGAATGTTCCGATTGGCTTGCGCTTTTTCAAAGACGGAGTGCAGTGATGGCTGAGGCCCCATTTTCCATCGGTCTGGTCTGGCTGGCCCATGGCGAGGGCCTGCCCTTGCCGGCGCGGCAGAGCGCGGGGGCGGCGGGAATGGACCTTGTCGCGGCCTTGCCCCAGGGCGACACTCTGGTGCTGGCGCCCGGCAAGCGGGCCCTGGTGCCCTGCGGCTTTGCCATGGCCCTGCCCGAGGGCTACGAGGCGCAGGTGCGGCCGCGCTCCGGCCTCGCGGTCAAGTTCGGCATTACCGTGCTCAATGCGCCCGGGACAATCGATGCCGATTATCGCGGTGAGGTCATGGTACCCCTGATCAACCTGGGCGAAGATGATTTCGCGGTGCGGCGCGGCGACCGCATCGCCCAGATGGTGGTCGCGCCGGTCAGCGACGTGCGGTTCAGGCTTGAGGAGACGCTGGATGAAACGGAACGCGGCGCCAAGGGATTTGGCTCGACTGGCCGGAGCGTGGGCTAGCGCCCTGCTGATGCTGCTGGCCGTGCCGGCCTGGGCTGGTGATCGGGCGGGCATCGACTTCATCGGCTTTTCCGAGGATGGCGGTTTTTTTGCCTTTGAGGAATTCGGCATCCAGGATGGCTCGGGCTTTGCCTATGCCAATCTCTACGTCATCGACACGGCCAAGGACGCCTGGGTCAAGGACACCCCGGTCCGCATCCGGGTGGATGACGAGACCACGACCCTTGCCGAAGTCCGGCAACGGGCGCAACAGCAGGCCAAGCCGGTGCTGGATCGGCTGGGCATCGATGGGGCGGTCGAAGTACTGGCGCTCAATGGCGATGGCGCGCTGGATAGCAATCCGGGCGAGTTGAGTTTCGGCCTGCCCGGCTATGGCCGCGACGAGCCGCGCGGCGATTATCGGCTGAGCCTCGCCAGCCATATCGTCACCTCCCCGCTGCCCTGCGCCGACTGGTTCAGCATGCCGCCCCTGGGCTATCAGCTGACATTGAGCGAGGGTGAGAACACGCGGCTGGTGCATGACGAGACCAGCATTCCCGAATCGCGCGGCTGTGCGCAGGAATACCGGCTCTATGCGGTGCTGCAGCCCTTCTGGGCGCAACAGATCGACAAGGCCGTGGCCATTGTCGCTGTCTATCCCGGTGGCTTTGAAGGCCCCGACCGGCGCTTCATCGCCGTGCCGCTGGGCGACTAGCATGGTGTTTTCCCCCGAGGAGAGCCGCCGCTACGCCCGCCACCTGGTGCTCAAGGGCATGGGCGGGGGCGGCCAGCAGGCATTGCAACGGGCCCGCGTGCTGGTGGTGGGCGCCGGCGGGCTGGGCAGCCCGGTGATCGCTTACCTCGCGGGAGCGGGCGTCGGGGCGCTGGGCATTGTCGATCACGACAGCGTCTCGCTCTCCAATCTGCAGCGACAGGTGATCCACACTACCGCCGGCATCGGCACCGGCAAGGTCGCGAGCGCCGCCGCTTTTGCCACGGCGCTCAATCCGCATGCCGGCATCGTGCCCCATGCCGAGCGGGTGGATGGCAGCAATGTCGACCGGCTGGTGGGCGCCTATGACCTGGTGCTCGACGGCACTGATAATCTGGTCACAAGACGCCTCGTCGCGGCAGCAGCCGAGCGCCTGGGCAAGCCGCTGGTCTCCGGCGCCGTCTCGATGTTTGACGGCCAGGTCACGGTCTTCGCCCCCGGTGGACCGGGTTTTACCGCGCTCTATCCGGATGACGCCAGCGACGATGACCTGCCATCATGCGAGGCCACCGGCATATTGGGGCCGCTGACCGGGGTGATCGGCACGCTGATGGCCATGGAAGCCATCAAGCTGATTACCGGCATCGGTACGCCGCTGATCGGGCGGGTGTTGACCTACGATGGCAAGGACGCCCGGTTTTCGGAGTTTTCGTATTAGGCCGGTGCCACGACCTCGTCCTTCGACAGGCTCAGGATGAGGTCTACTCGGAATATCGCGGTCTAGAAAGTAGACCTCATGGTGAGCTTGTCGAACCACGAGGTCGTGCCTCCTCAAGCATCAATATGCTTGAACACCAGCGCGGCATTGGTGCCGCCGAAACCGAATGAATTGCTCAACACCACGCCCAGGTCCACATCGTCGCGGCGCTGGCGCAGGATGGGCATGTCTTCGAAGGCCGGGTCGAGATTTTCGATATTGGCACTGGCCGCGATGAAACGATGCTTCATCATCAGGATCGAATAGATCGCTTCATGCACGCCGGTGGCGCCCTGGCTGTGGCCGGTCAGCGATTTGGTCGCCGAGATAGGCGGGCATTTGCCGGCATCGCCGAACACGGCGCGGATGGCCTCGATTTCCTTGAGGTCGCCCACCGGGGTCGAGGTGGCGTGCGGATTGATATAGTCGACCTTGGGGCCGACATTTTTCAGCGCCATCTGCATGCAGCGCGCCGCGCCCTCGCCCGAGGGGGCGACCATGTCGAGGCCGTCCGAGGTCGCGCCATAGCCGACCAGTTCCGCCCAGATCCTGGCGCCGCGCGCCTTGGCGTGTTCATATTCCTCGAGCACCAGCACCCCGGCGCCGCCCGAAATGACGAAGCCATCGCGCGCCACGTCATAGCAGCGCGAGGCCTTTTCCGGCGTGTCGTTGAAATTGGAGCTCATGGCGCCCATGGCGTCGAACAGGTTGGACAGCGTCCAGTCGAGGTCTTCATGGCCGCCGGCAAACACCACATCCTGCTTGCCCAGCATGATCTGTTCCATGCCATTGCCGATGCAATGCTTGGACGTCGCGCAGGCCGCGGTGATGGAATAATTGACGCCCTTGATGCCGAACGCGGTGGCCAATGTGGCCGAGGCGGTCGAGCCCATGGCCTTGGGCACCGCCAAGGGCCCGATGCGCTTGGGGCTGGTATTCTTGCGGGTCGTGTCGGCGGCCTCGACAATGGTGCGGGTGGAGGAGCCGCCCGAGCCCATGACAATGCCGGTCATGGGGTTGGAAATGTCGCTCTCTTCAAGCCCCGCATCGGCAATGGCCTGCTGCATGGCCAGATAGTTCCAGGCGGCGCCGCGGCCCATGAAGCGGGTGACACGGCGGTCGAGCAATTCGAACGGATCGAGGCGCGGATCGCCCTTGACCTGGCTGCGGAAGCCCAGTTCGGCCTGGTCCTCGGCAAAGACAATGCCGGGCTTGGCGGCCTTTAGGCTGGCGGTGACCTCGTCCAGGCTATTGCCGATCGAGGAAATGATACCCATGCCGGTGACGACAACTCGTCTCATTGCAACCTCGCTCCGTCAAGTTCGGGGCGCCCTTAAGCTGGGCGCTTCGTATCGGTTTTCAAGTGAGGCGGATTGTCCGCCCCAGGCTATCAGGCGCCCTTCTGGTCCTTGAGCTGGCTATCGCTGAACAGGCCCACCCGCAGGTCCTTGGCCTCATAGATCACCTTGCCGTCGGCCTTGACCCAGCCATCGGCAATGCCCAGCGTCAGACGAGAGCGCATGACGCGCTTGATGTCGATACCGTACTCGACCAATTTGACATCATCGGTCACTTGACCGGTAAACTTAATTTCACCGCCAAGGGCGCGACCCTTGCCGGGCTGGCCGATCCAGCCGAGGAAAAAGCCGGTCATCTGCCACACGGCATCGAGCCCCAGGCATCCCGGCATCACCGGATCGCCGATGAAATGGCATTTGAAGAACCACAGGTCCGGATTGACGTCGAGCTCGGCCCGTACCTGGCCCTTGCCATAGGCGCCCCCGGTCTCGTCGATCTGGGTGATGCGGTCGAACATCAGCATGGGCGGGGCCGGCAGGCGGGCATCCATCTGGCCCGGCAATTCGCCGCGGCCATGCGCCAAAAGCTCTTCATACCCAAATGCACTCTGCCGATCGGCCATCAAAAGTCCCTCGGTTAACCCTAGGGCACGTCTCGTATAGAGGGCGGCCCGGAGGGTCAATAGAGCCGCCATACCGCCTTTGGCCGCACCATTGCCCCTGCGGCGCCTGTGACGCTTGTGCGAAAAAGCCGCCATAGCTATAAGGAGCTTAGGTTTTCCGGCCCTTTGGTGAAGTAAAAGGACCCAATGTCAGATCGTACCCAGACCGCCCGGTCCGTTCCCTCGCGCAAGCCCTGCCTTACGGCCGTGTTGCGCATGGCCGGTCTCCGTCCGACCCGGCAGCGCGTGGCGCTGGCCGAATTGCTGTTCGGCGGTCCGCACCGCCATGTCAGCGCCGAGCAATTGCATGACGAGGCGAGCCAGTCCCGCGTCAATGTTTCGCTCGCTACCATCTACAATACGCTGCACCAGTTTCACGAAGCGGGCCTGTTGCGCGAGGTGGCGGTGGATGCCTCGCGCTCCTATTTCGATACCGACACCTCCGACCACCACCACTTCTATGTGGAAGACGAGCAGCGGATGATCGACATCCCCGCCAGCTCCGTCGAATTCGCCGCCCTCCCCGACGCCCCCAAGGGCATGAAGGTGAGCCATGTCGACGTGGTCATCCGCGTGCGCAAGGCGCAGTAGTTTGGCCATCTTGTAGCAAGCGGTCGCATAAGTTATATTCTGATATAACTTATGAGGTTGCTGCCATGACTGCTGCAAAGCTGCGCAAGGTCGGCGGTTCGGCCATGCTGGCAATTCCGCCCGAAATGCTGGAAACGATGAGCGTCAAGATCGGCGCGGTCTTCGATATCACCGTGGAAGACGGCGCGCTGATCGCCAAGCCTGCCAAGCCCAAATACTCGCTGCAGCAATTGCTGGCCGAGGAAAAGGCCGCAGGTATCGATGCGCTGGCCGAAGCCGACCGCGACTGGCTGGACGCTCCGCCCGCGGGGCGTGAGACTTGGTAAGAAAGCAGATCCCCGAGCGCGGCGAGATTTATCATCTCGATCTTCGCCCTTCCTCCGGCCGCGAGCAGACCGGCAAGCATTATGTGCTGATCCTCACCACGCGCGACTATAATGCGACCCACCTGCCCTATGTCGCCCCGATCACCACGATCGGCAATGCCTCGCGCTTCGGCGGCACCTATGTCAGCCTTTCGGGGGCGGGAACCTCGGTGACCGGCGTTATCCAGCTCGATCAGGTCAAGGCCGTCGATCTGGTGGCCCGCAGTGCCAGCAAGACGGGCGAGGCCGCGCCGTCCCACATTATTGAAGATGTGCTGGCCCGACTGGCCGCGATCTTTGAATAGGGGTGACCACCGGTCTTGTTAACGCTCCGACGCTCACGTAACATTGTAAGTTACATTTGACGGAGCCGTGCAAGATGAAGCCGAACGCCTTTGATGGCCACGCCACCAGCGCCTATGCCGAGGGGCCGCCGCGGCAGGTGCCGGGTTTTGCGAGCCTGCACCGCATGGTGGCGCTGCTGCTGGCGGAGCGGGTTCCGGCAGATGGACGCGTGCTGGTGCTGGGTGCAGGTGGCGGGCTGGAACTGAAGGCACTGGCCGAGGCGCAGCCGGGTTGGTCGTTCCTCGGCGTCGATCCCTCGGCCGATATGCTGGCATTGGCGAGACAGGCCATCGAGCCGCATGCCGGCCGCATGCAATTGCACCATGGCTATATCGAGGGCGCCCCGGATGGAGAATGCGACGGCGCCACGTGTCTCCTCACCTTCCATTTCATTCCGCGCGAAGAGCGGCTGGCGACGCTCCGCCAAATTCGCCGCCGCCTGAAGCCCGGCGCACCTCTCCTATTGGCCCATATCAGCTTCCCCCAAAGCGAGCCGGAGCGCAGCCAATGGATCGCTCGCCACGTCGCCTATTCGGCCGCTCCGGGGACTGACCCGGCTCAGTTGGCGAGCGCCAGGCAGGCCATCGGCACCCGGCTCACGATTTTGGCACCGGATGAAGAAGAAGCCATGTTGCGCGAGGCGGGGTTTGCAGAGGTGAGTCTGTTCTATGCCGGGCTCAGTTTCAAAGGCTGGGTGGCCTATGCCGGCTGACCCACCCTATTTCCGCAGGGTCTTGGCATAGGATTCCAGCACGGCGTTCATGCGGGTCTGGTAGCCCTTGCCGGTGGCCTTATAGGCTTCGAGAACTGACTTCTTGACGCGCAGTGTCACCTGCTGCGTGCCGTCCGGCTCAACCAATTGGGCATTGGCCCAGAATTGATCATCCAGTTCGGGGATGTCGCTATAGTCGATCTGCTCGTCGCGGCGCTTGGCCAGTTCGGCCAGGCGTTTATCGGAGATGGCTGTCATAAACTGTCCTTTCCCGCTGGTTGGCTAGTCGTGCTGAGATGATGCGAGTGGTGCCATTACGGTCGGTATGCACCACCGTGACCGCCACGATTCCGCTTATCAGGCCGATGCTCACAATTCTGGTCTCGCCATAGTCGAAACGGGTATCGACCCAGGAAAAGACCGGACCGGCGAAAATCAGCTGCGCTTCCTCAAAGCTGATACCGTGCTTGAGCCGGTTGGCGCGGTTCTTGGCCTCGTCCCATTCATATGGCATGTAATGTATCTACTATTGTAGTTACAATCAAGGTCGGGCGCATTATTTACCTGCGTTTGAAAACAATAGCAATGCCATGGCTGGGGCAGGAAAGCCTGCGAGCCAGAGTGACAAAGCCCACCTTCATCGCCCATATTGCGCCGGCGACGGAAACAGCCTCAAGGGTGGCCGATGAGCCAAAAGGTCAATCTCAACGCCTATTTCGAGCGAATCGGATTTGCCGGATCGATTGCGCCCAGCCTGGCGACACTGGAATTGCTGCATGCGCTGCACCCCGCGGCCATACCTTTTGAAAATCTGAGCCCGCTGCTCGGCCTGCCGGTGGCGCTGGACCAGCAGAGCCTGGAGAAGAAGCTGCTCGGCGAAAAGCGGGGCGGCTATTGCTTCGAGCACAATCTGCTGTTCAAGCGCATGCTGGCTGAGCTCGACTATCCCGTGCGCGGGCTGGCTGCGAAGGTGTTGTGGGGCGAGCCCGAGGCGATCAAGGACCGGCCCGACCACATGCTGGTCGCCGTCGATATCAACGGCGCCACCTATATTGCCGATGTCGGCTTTGGCGGGCTGACGCTGACCGCGCCGCTGCGGCTGCGCGCCGATGTGGAGCAACAGACCCCGCACGAAACCTATCGCCTCACCGGGGGCGAGCCGGACTGGCGGCTCGAGGTGAAACTGGGGGACGAATGGCGCGTGCTCTATAGCTTCACCACGCAGGAATGGGCCGATGCGGATTACGAACCGCTCAACGCAGTGATCGCGGGGGATCCGGTTTCGCCCTTCACCAGGCAATTGCGGGTGGCATTGTCGCCCAAGGGGCAGCGCATCAGCCTGTTCAACAATCGCCTGACCATCGAGCCGCTCGAGGGTGAGCCCGAGCAGCGATTGCTGACCAGTGTCGTGGAAATGCGCGACGTGCTGAGCGATATTTTTGGCATCGCCCTGCCGGTGGCCGATCTGCTCGATCCCAGGCTCGAAGTCATATTGGCGGATGCCGGCGTGGCGGAGGTCTAGATGGCGCCCGTCGTCGTCGATCCCGACAAGGTCATGGAATTTGCTGACAAGGACGCTTTTTATGACTGGCTGAAAGCCAACCACGACAAAGCGGACGAGGTGTGGATCCGCATCTTCAAGAAGGCCAGCGGCACCCCCTCGATCGACGCGGTGCAGGCGATCGACGTCGTGCTGTGCTGGGGCTGGATCGACGCCATCCGCAAGGGCTGGGACGATGTATCCTTCGTGCAGCGCTACACTCGTCGCGGCAAGAAGAGCGCCTGGAGCGATATCAACAAGGCCAATGTGGCGCGCCTCGTCGAAACCGGCAAAATGACGGAGCACGGGCTCAAACATGTGGAACTCGCCAAGGCCGATGGCCGCTGGGATGCGAGCTATCGCACCAGTATGGACCCGCCGGAAGACCTGCTATCGGCGATCGAGGCCAGCCCCGCGGCAATGGCGTTTTACCGCACGCTGAGCGCGCAGAACCGCTTCGCCCTGATCTTCCGGGTGATCTCCCTGAAGACGCCGGCGGCCCGGGCCCGCAAGATCGCGGGCTTCGTCGCCATGCTGGAACGAGGCGAAACCGTCTATCCGCAAAAGGCCAAGCCGTGAGCCGCCATGTGGCGCTGCTGCGCGGCGTCAATCTGGGCAAGCGGCAGGTCAAATCAGCCGAATTGATCGCCGCATTCGAGGCGATGGGCTTTGCCAATGTCAAAACGCTATTGGCCAGCGGCAATGTGCTGTTCGATGGCGAGGCGCCTGAGCGCGGCAGAATCGAGGCGGCACTGGAACGCCATTTCGGCTTCGAGGTCGGCACCGTGCTGCGCAGCCAGGCGGAGATGCGGGCGCTGGTGGCGCGCGATCCGTTCAAGGGCCGCCTCGAGGATGCCGATACCAAGCTTTATGTGACCTTTCTGGCCGAGCCCGATGCGCGCACCCTGCCCATGCCCTGCGGCATTGCCGGCGATTTCGAGGTGGTGGACCTGACCGAGCGGGAAGTGTTCATGCTGGCCTTCCGCCTGCCCAATGGGCGATTTGGCCTCGGCATGGATCAGGTCAGCAAACATTTTGGCAGCAAGCGGCTCTGGACCTCGCGCAATTTCAATACCGTGCTAAAAGCCGCCGCATAATGCGCCAGGGAGGCTCTCTATGATCACCGTTTTCGGCTCAACAAATCTGGACCAGGTCGGGACGGTCAGCCGCCTACCCAAGCCCGGCGAGACGGTTGCGGGCGGCACTTTCTCGATGGCGGCGGGCGGCAAGGGGGCCAACCAGGCGCTGGCGGCGCGACGCGCCGGCGCCGAAGTCCGGCATTTTTCGGCGGTGGGCGCTGATGCCTTTGCCGAAATGGCGCTCGAATTGCTCAAGGCGGATGGCGTCGATCTCAGCGATCTCAAGATTTCCAGCGGCCCGACCGGCATTGCCATGATTTTTGTCGATGGCCATGGCGAGAATGTCATCGCCGTATTGCCCGGGGCCAATGGCACGCTGACCCCGGCCGATGCCGACAAGGCCCTGGCCGGATTGGGCGACGGCGCTGTGCTGCTGCTGCAGCAGGAAATCCCGCAGGACGCGACCGAGCGGGCGCTGGACCTGGCGCGGGCGCAGAATGTCACCTCCATCCTCAATACCGCGCCGTTTCTCGACAGCACCAAGGCCATCGCGCCCAAGGCCGCCATCCTGGTCGCCAACGAAACCGAATTCGGCCTGCTGACCGGGACGGGGATCGACCAGCTCGATGCGGCCATGCTGGAATGGTCGACCAGGCATGACCAGACAGTGATCGTCACGCTTGGGCCCGATGGGGCCAAGGCCGCGACGCGGACGGGGCTCATCCATGTGCCGGCCATGCAGGTCAAGCCGGTCGATACGGTGGGCGCCGGCGACACGTTCTGCGGCTATCTGGCCGCCGGGCTCGATAGCGGGCTGGATCTCGAAGCCGCCATGAAGCGCGCCGCGGTGGCCGCCAGTCTGGCCTGCCTCAAGCCCGGCGCGCAGCCGGCTATTCCCTATGCCAAGGATGTGGTGGCGGCGCTGGGTTAAGGCGCCCGCCTCACTCGCCCACCCACCGGATCTCCCTCGGGCTTGACCCGAGGGCCATTCGCCACACGGTGCTCATCCAGAGTGGTCCTCGGGTCAAGCCCGAGGAAGATGCGGTGGAGGAATGAGGCATCACGCTATGCACCCCCACCCATGCGGTTGGTTAAAGTACCGGGGGCCAAACGCCCAAAAGAAAAAAGGCAGGCCCCTTGGGACCTGCCTCTTTGCATTAGCTTGGCCGAGCGCTCACTTGGGCGCCAGCACCATGACCATCTGGCGGCCTTCGGAGCGGGGCTGGCTTTCGACCTTGGCCACGGGCTCCATCATGTCCTTGACCTTGATCAGCAGCTGCATGCCGAGTTCCTGGTGCGCCATTTCGCGGCCACGGAAGCGCATGGTCACCTTGACCCGGTCGCCATCGTCGAGGAAGCGCTGGACGGCCTTCATCTTGGTCTCGTAGTCGTGCGTATCGATATTGGGACGCAGCTGGACTTCCTTGACCTCGATCACCTTCTGCTTCTTGCGCGCCTCGGCAGCTTTTTTCTGCGCGGCATATTTGAAGCGGCCAAGATCGAGCATCTTGGCGACGGGCGGATTGGCATTGGGGGAAATCAGGACCAGGTCAAGACCCTGCTCCTGCGCTTCTGCAAGAGCCGCACGGGTGTTGACGATCCCGCGGTTCTCACCCTCGGCATCGATAAGCTGGACGTCGGGGCTGGCAATATCCTCGTTCGAGAGCGGCCCATCTTTCTGGGGCGCGACGGGTCTCATGGGACGGCGAATGGCAGGGATCCTTGTATTGTTAAGCCAAGTGGTGAAATCGGCCATAAAATCGTGTTAGCGGGAACATAAGTCAACTGGCAAACGGGGTATATTGCGCCCTGTTGCGTTGTTGAAACGCTTCCGCCCAGTCAATCGCAGAGTGCCGGCCTTATGTCCACCATCAACGCTTTCTCCCTTGCAGTCGGTTCAGGCGCCGCCAGCCGCGATATCGCGGTCGAACAGCGCCCCGGAACGGGGCCGGGCCTGTTCTGGCTGGGCGGTTTCCGCTCCGACATGACGGGCAGCAAGGCGATGGCGCTGGATGGTCTGGGCGCACAAAAGGGCCTTTGCGTGACGCGGTTCGATTATTCGGGCCATGGCGCCTCGGGCGGCGCCTTCGATCACGGCACGATCAGCCGCTGGCTCGAAGAGGCCGAGGCGGTGTTTGCCACCACCAGTGGGCCGCAGATCATTATCGGCTCCTCCATGGGCGGCTGGCTGGCATTGCTACTGGTGCAGGCCCTACGGCGGCGCGGCGACAATCGCTGCACGGGCCTCGTGCTGATCGCCCCGGCCGTGGACATGACGCGCGAATTGATGCTGCCCGGCTTTACCCCGGCCGAGCATGAAAGCCTGCAGAACCATGGCTATATCGACCAGCCCAGCCAATATTCCGACAATCCCTATCGCATCACCCGTGCGCTGATCGAAGATGGCGAGAGGCACCTGCTGTTCGGCAGCGTGATCGAGACGGGATGCCCCGTGACCATCCTGCAGGGCGGGCAGGACCCCGACGTGCCCCAGGCCCAGGCGATCAAGCTGGTCACCCATATCCTGCACGATCCGGTGACGCTGACGCTGATCCCCGATGGGGATCACCGGCTGAGCCGGGACGAGGATTTGGCACGGCTGCGGGACGCGGTAATGCATCTGGTGGAGGGCATTTAGGGAAGCCGGCCCAGTGGGCTGCTCTGAAACTCTCCTCCCCACCGCTCTCCCTCGGGCTCGACCCGAGGGCCACTCAGCACTTGCGCCGGGTTAGGAAAGGCCCTCGGATCAAGTCCGAGGGAGATGCGGTGGGTCAGACGGCATGGCGGCCCTTCCAAACCACAGGTGACAAAACTACCGCGTCCGCAACTTGCTCTTCTGCATCCCATCGGCGTCAAAATTATCCGGGCTCAGCCAGCGCTCATATTCCGCCCGCAGGGCGGGCCATTCATCGTCGATCATGGAATACCAATCCGTGTCGCGGCTCTGGCCCTTGAAGATACGGTCTTTGCGGAACCGCCCCTCATATTGAAAGCCGAAGCGCTCGGCTGCCGCTTTGGAGGGCAGGTTGAGCGCGTTGCATTTCCATTCGAAGCGCCGATAGCCCAGATCGTCGAAGGCGTGGCGGGCGAACAGGAACAGCGCCTCCGTGGCCACCCGTGTGCGCGCCATGGTCGGGCCCCAATAGACGCCACCGATTTCGATGGAGGCATGTTCGGGAAAAATCCGCATCCAGCCCTGCTGGCCCTGCGCCTTGCCGCTCGCCTTGTCGATGACGGCGGCATAGCGCTCCGGCCCGGCATTGGTCTCAATGATCCGCGCTTCCTGTTCCGCCAGGGTCTGCGGCGGATAGCTGAACAGCCAATGATAGCGCTCAGCGCCACCGGGCATCGTAGCCACGGCAAACAGATCGGCGGCGTGGTGCAGATCAAGCGGCTCGAGCCTGGTATAACGGCCTTCAAGCACAATGCGTTCGGGCGCGGATTTGGCGGGCTGGGGCGCGCTCATGGCTGTTCACTCTCGAGAATTGCGGCAAGGCCGCTACGATAATTGGGATAGAGCAATGTGATCCCCAGGGCTTTTTTGATCGCGGCATTGGAGACGCGCTTATTGTCAGCGTAAAAACTGCGCTGCATGGGGGTGAGGTCGGCTTTGTCGAACTCGATTGCCGGTGGCGGGTCCATGCCAAGCAAAGCGGCGGCGTGAGTGATCAGGTCCTGCGGGGCGGCGGGTTCGTCATCGGCCAGATTGAACGTGCCATTGAGGCGCTGGCGGGCGGCCAGAGCCGTGACGCGGCCGATATCGGCGACATGGATGCGGTTGAACACCTGATCGGGTTTGACGATGCGATGGGCGGTGCCGTCGCGCAGCTTGTCAAAGGCGGAGCGGCCGGGGCCGTAAATACCGGCCAGCCGCAGAATGGTCAGCGGCACACCGCGCCGTGCGGCATAATTGCGCCAGGCCTGTTCGGCCGACAGGCGGCGATCGCTGCGCTGATTGCGCGGCACGAGCGGGGCGGTTTCATCGATCCAATGGCCGCCGAAATCGCCATAGACCCCGACCGTGGAATAATAGCAGAGCCATTGCAGGTTCTGTGCCGCTTCGAGATCAGCCCGGTGATGCAGCAGCGCCGGATCACCATCCGTGCCGGGGGCGATGGAGAGGATGAGGTGGCTGGCCTGCTGCAGGTCCGGCCCTAGAGTGGGGCCCGGCGCGGTGCCGTCGAACAGGTGGACATGATCGGCCGAGGCGGCGAGGGCATCAGCTTTTTCGGGGGTGCGGACCGTGCCTGAAATACTGATCCCCGGTTCGCCCGTGGCGAGCGCCAAGGCCGCTGCCTGCGAGGAGAAGCCAAGGCCGAAAAAGAAGGCGCGCATTCAGATATCCCCGGTCCATTCCGCTTGCACGCTCTTGTCGCTTTCGGCGGGCAAATAGTCCAGACGCAAGCGGGTGCTCCGCTCCGGGTCAAGCCGCCGCAGCGCCCAGATGGCGGCGCCGCGCACCAGCGGGTCCTCGGCATCGAGTCGGGCCTGCGCCAAAGGCAGCAGCGACAGGTCGCCCGAATTGCCGATGGCGATCAGCACATTGCGCAGGAAGCGGCCATGGCCGATGCGCTTGACCGGCGAGCCGGCGAACAGGGCGCGGAATTGGGTGTCGTCGAGCGCCGCGAGATCCGCCAGAGCGGGGCGTTCCAAATCCTCGCGGGCGCGCAATTTGGCCTCGCGGCTGACGCTGGCGAATTTGTTCCAGGGGCAGACGGCCAGGCAATCGTCACACCCATAGATGCGGTTGCCCATCGGCACACGGAACTCCACCGGAATAGGGCCTTTATGCTCGACCGAGAGATAGGCGAGGCATCGCCGCGAATCGAGCTGGAAGGGCGCGGGAAAGGCCTTGGTGGGACAGATATCGAGGCACCGCGTACAGGAGCCGCAGCTTTCGGCATGTGGCTTGTCAGCAGGCAAATCGGCCGAGGTGAAAATGGCGCCCAGGAACAGCCAGGAGCCGAATTCGCGGCTGACCAACACCGTATGCTTGCCCTGCCAACCCAGCCCCGCCGCCTCGGCCAAGGGCTTTTCCATGACCGGAGCGGTATCGACAAACACTTTCACATCGGCCCCGGCGCGGCGGGCAAGGAGGCCCGCCAGCTCCTTGAGCTTGCCCTTGATCAGCTCGTGATAATCGCGATTGCGGGCATAGACCGAGATGGAGCCGAGTGATTTTTCGCCCAGAATGGCGAGTGGATCGCTTTCGGGCCCATAATTGACGCCGAGCAGAATGATCGAGCGCACTTCGGGCCAGAGTTCATTGGGGCTGGCGCGGCGAATGGCCGTCTCCGCCATCCAGTCCATATCGCCATGCCAGCCAGCCTCCAGCGCCGCCTGCAGCTTTTCGGGCAGGTCGGGCCGCGCACTCGCCGGGGCGATGCCAAAGCTGTCAAAGCCCAACGCCGTGGCGCGGGCGCGCAGCTCGGCGATCAGTTTTACGGTGCTGGCAGGTGTCGTTGCGTCGGCCATCATCATCCGGGTCATTCCCGCGAAAGCGGAAACCCCTGTTTAATGGGATGGGACGACGCCTGCAAACGGAGGTTCCCGCTTTCGCGGGAATGACACCGTGGAATTGGCTTCAGAAATCGAGATCCGCATAGCCCTTTTGCGGGGGCATGGAGACGACGCGGTCGTTGAGCAGGGTGCGGAAGGCGGGGCGGGATTTGATGCGGGAATACCAGTCGCGGGTTTCTCCGGCCTTGCCCCAATCGATGTCGCCCAGATAATCGAGCGTCGACAAATGCGCCGCCAGCGCAAAATCGGCCAAGGTCATGATGTCGCCGGCCAGCCATGATCGAGTGGCGAACAGCCAGTTGAAATAGAGCATGTGCTCGTTGAGGTTCGCCTTGGCCACCCGCAGCACGGCGGGATCGGGCGTGGCGCCGCGCTGGTCGCGCTTGAAGATTTTTTCCTCGAGCACATAGCGGGTCACTTCGTCATTGAGCTTGAAGATGACCCATTCGATCAGCCGCCACATCTCGGCGCGCGAGCCCGGATCGGGCGGGATCAGTCCGGCCACGATGGCAGGGGTGTAGAGATCTTCGATGGTGTGGATATTGGCCAGGATGCCGATCACCGCAATGTCATCTTCCCCCATGAAGATGGGCAGGGTGGCGGCCGGATTGAGTTCGAGCAATTCGGGCGTGCGCAGCCAGGGCTTGATCTCTTCCATATCGAGCGGAACGCCATATTCGGCGCACATCAGACGGATAATGCGGGAAGACGGATCCAGGGGATGATGGAGCAATGTCGGCATGGGCAATTGCGCTCTTGTTGTTTTGGAGCCGTGTGTCCCGCCGCGGCTTGGCGCATGACGCGAACAGCGCTAGAGCTTTGCCGAGGGAGAGGCCCGTCGGAATGACTTAGGAGATCAAATGAACGTCGATCAAGGTCTTTTTGTGCCGCTGATCCTTGGAATCCTCGAAGGCCTTACAGAATTCCTGCCTGTCAGTTCCACCGGCCACCTGCTGCTGGCTGGTCATTTTTTTGGCCTGAGCCAACCGGCCACCTTCATCGTGCTGATCCAGCTGGGGGCAATCCTGGCCGTCATCACCGTCTATTTCGCCAAACTGGGCCTGTTGATCCGCGATGCGCTGACCGGCAAGGCCTATGCTTGGCGCTTCGCCATCGGGGTGATCCTGGCCTGTCTGCCCGCCATTATCGTGGGCGTGCTGGCGCGCGAATATATCCAGCAGGTGATCTATGAATCCCCACTGGTGATCTGCCTCAGCCTGGTCATCGGCGGCATTGTCCTGCTGATTGTCGATCGCATGCCCAAGCAGGAAAAGTACGACGATATCTACCAGTTTCCCTGGCATCTGGCGTTGATCGTCGGGCTGTTCCAGATGCTCAGCCTCATTCCGGGCGTGTCGCGCTCGGGCTCGACCGTGGTGGGCGCCATGCTGTTTGGCGCGACCAAGCGCAGTGCGGCCGAGTTCACCTTCTTCATCGCCCTGCCCATCATGGTGGGTGCCTTCGGCTATGACCTCTACAAGAGCCGCGAACTGATCGATATGAGCCTGGGCCTCAATATCGCCATCGGCTTTGCCGCCTCATTCGTTGTCGGCACGATCGTGGTGAAATACCTGCTCGGCTTTGTCAGCAAGCACGGCTTTGCCCCCTTCGCCTGGTGGCGCATTGCGGTGGGTGCGGCTGGGCTCGTCGCGATCCTGGTGTTCGGGCGGTAGCGGCTGGCACGATCGGCGCCCTCCCCCTCGGGGGGGGAGCCGCAGGAAATGCTGCCATGTCGTAGGCGACAAGCTCACCATGAGGTCTACTCGCAATGCACGGGGCCAACCGGTAGACCTCCTCCTAACCCTGTCGAAGGACGAGTCGTGCCACTGGGCCTACCACCTACCCGCCATAAGCCATCAACTGCCGCCCATGCGCCTTGAGCCAGGCGCGGCCCCGCTCCATGTCGGGCAATGTCCGCTTCACCGTCGCCCAGAACGCCGCCGAATGGTTCATTTCCACCAGATGGGCCACTTCATGGGCCGCCACATAATCGAGCACAAAGGGCGGCGCCAGGATCAGGCGCCAATTGTAATTGATGTTCCCGCTCGACGAGCACGAGCCCCAGCGGCTCTTCTGCTCGCGCAGCTTGACCGCCTTGACCACGACGCCCAGCCGGGCGGCATGCATAGCGCTCTGGCGCACCAGATCCGCCTCGGCCTCGGTTTTGAGCCAATCGGTCAGCCGCCGCGCCTGATGCGCCGCATCCCCCGGCACCAGCACAGCCGGCGCGCCGTCCACCTCGGCCAGTTCCACCCGTCCGCGTATTTTGCCGGTCCCGACGATGCGGTGCTCCACCCCGCGCAGCGTCACCACTTCGCCATCGGCAAACGGGGTTGCCTCGGGCGCTCGCTTCAGCCGAGCGGCCAGCCAATTGTGCTGCCGGTGCAGGAACTCCTCGGCCTCGGCCCATTTGCCATGCGGCGGCAGCGTCAGCACCGGCCCGCCATTATGCGGGATCGACAGCCGATAGCTGCGCGCCCGCGCATGCACGCGCACGGTGACAATCACTGCCCGCGCGTCGATCTCGATCACGGTCGATGCCGGGATTTTCGGCTTTGACTTGAAGAAGAGGTTCATGACCATCCGGGGAATCAGCAGAGCTGAGTATATCACGCCACAAAAAAAGCGCCCCAAAGCGGGGCGCCAGTTGCCGTGTCGTTGGGAAACGACTGGCCTCAGGAGGGAGGGATGGGCTTGGGGATTAGCCGTTATTATTGCCCCAGCCATTGTTCGGGTCCGTATTGGTCGGCTTGTTCTCGTCGGTATAGCCCTGGCGATTGCCGCGGCGTTCGTTCATGAAGCGGTCGAATTCTTCACGATCCTTGGCCTTGTTCAGGTTCGCCATATATTCGTGGAAGGCATCGATTTCGGCATCGAGGCGGGCGCGTTCTTCTTCGAGGCGGCGCAGCTGTTCGGCGCGATAGTCGTCAAAAGCGGCATTGCCGCTCGAATGGGCGGAGGAGGCAAAGCCATGGCGGCGGAACTGGCCCTTGTTGGACGAGCACCAGCTGCGGCCCTTGTTCCAATAGGCCTGGGCTTTTTCCGGCGAGCCGCCGAATTTTTCGCCCCAGATGATATAGGCCAGGACGGCCAGGCCCAGCGGCCAGAAGACGATAAAGCCCACAACCATGAGTGCGATGGTCAGGGGCGAGAATTGCGGTTTGATGATTGCTGTGGTCATTTCGGTTTCATTCTCCCAGTCACGATGAGCATAACGTGGCCCCTCAAGGGACAGGATCAAGCATGTGCCTGCCGATTTTTGCCCTTGAAATGGAATTTGTGATCACCATAAAGCCCCGGTTTCCCAGCCCCGAAAGGCCAAAAACATGAGCTTGACCCAGGCCGATGGCCTGCCTTTGCCCTCCACCTGGCGCCCGCTGCGCCAGCAAAGCCTGGTCCTGCTGCGCTGGCTGGCCGTGATCGGGCAGACCATTGGCGTGCTGTTTGTCGATTTTGGCCTCGGCTTTCCCCTGCCGCTGCTGCAATGCCTGCTGCTGATCGGGGCGTCCGTCGCGCTCAATATCTGGCTGGTGGTGCGCTTCGGCGCCGCCCACCGGCCCTCGTCCCTCTTCACCGCCGGCCAGATCGCCTTTGATCTGTGCCAACTCGGGTGCCTGCTGGCGCTGACAGGCGGCCTGCACAATCCTTTCGCGCTGCTGCTGCTGGCCCCCGTCTCGGTCTCGGCCACCACGCTGCCCCAGCGTGCCAGCACGATCATTGCGATCCTCGCCGCCGCCATCGCCTCGCTTCTGGCGGTCTGGCACCTGCCCTTGCCCTGGACGCCGGGCGAGGAACTGGTGTTCAACCGCATCTATGTCATCGGCATCTGGGTTTCGATCGTCTGCGGCGTGGTCTTCATCTCCGCCTATACCAGCCGCGTCGCCCACGATGCCCGCCAGATGGCCGACGCCCTCGCCGCCACCGAATTGGCGCTCTCACACAAGGAACAGCTCTCCGCCCTCGATGGCCTGGCCGCTGCTGCCGCCCATGAATTGGGCACGCCGCTCTCCACCATTGCCCTCGCCGCCAAGGAAATGCGCGCCGAAGCTGTGCCGGGCACCGATCTGGCTGCCGATGTCGAATTGATCATCGAACAGGCCGCCCGCTGCCGCGCCATCCTGGCCAAGCTGCGCAATCTGGGCAATGAAGCCGGCGACCCCTTCGCCGCCGTGCCGCTCACCGACCTTCTGGCCGAAGTCGCCCGCCCGCATGACGGGCGCGGCAAGGCCATCCTCTTCGACGCGGCCAACACCTCTGGCCCGCCCCCGGTCTTCACCCGCAGTGTCGGCCTGCTCTATGGCCTGGGCAATCTGATCGAAAACGCCGCCGATTTCGCCATCAGCACGGTGCGCATCGAAGCCGCCTGGGACGCCACCGCCGTCTCGGTTTCCATCACCGATGACGGCCCCGGCTTTGCCCCCGAGCTGATCGCCCGCCTGGGCGAACCCTATCTCACCAGCCGCCCCCGCGACGCCCAAGGCGCCGACGCCCATAAGCCGGGCGGCCTGGGGCTGGGCATCTTCATCGCCAAGACGCTGCTGGAACGCACCGGCGCGCGGCTGGCCTTCCAGAACATCGCCACCAATGGCCACGCCCAAGTGCGCATTGTCTGGCCACGCAGCGCGGTGGAGTAGGGGCGCGCCCGCCCCATATCGCCGCACCCCCCTGCCATATTTTGACCTTTTCCGCCGGAACGCCTATGTCAATGCCATGAGCACGATCGAAGACCTTCTGGCCACCGACCCCAGCCTGCTGCTCGTCGATGACGATGTGGCATTCCTGCAGCGCCTTGAGCGCGCCATGGCACGCCGCGGCTTTGATGTCCGCAGCGCCTCGAGCGTGGCCGATGGCCTCGCCGCCGTCGCCAGCAAGCCCCCCGCTTATGCCGTGGTCGATCTGCGCCTCGAAGACGGCAATGGCCTGCAGGTGGTGTCGGCTCTGCATCAGGCCCGCCCCGATGCCCGCGCCGTGGTGCTGACCGGCTATGGCAATATTGCCACCGCCGTCACCGCGGTGAAGCTGGGCGCCATCGATTACCTGAGCAAACCGGCCGACGCCGACGACGTCATCAATGCCCTGCTCGCCACCGGCGAAGACAAGCCCGAGCCGCCGGAAAACCCGATGTCGGCCGATCGCGTCCGCTGGGAACATATCCAGCGCGTCTATGAGCTGTGCGACCGCAACGTCTCGGAAACCGCCCGCCGCCTCAACATGCACCGCCGCACCCTGCAGCGGATTTTGGCCAAGCGCGCGCCGAAGTAAGAGAGCCACGATCTGCCTCCCTCCCCCTTGAGGGGAGGGATTGAGGGTGGGGGTGCTGAGGCCCCACGCGCATTGAGCAATTGGTGATCGCAGCACCCCCACCCTAGCCCTCCCCTCAAGGGGGAGGGGAACGCTCCACTCCCGGAACGGGATCGCGGCCCCAACCAGCGGCGGCCAAGAGGGGGTATCCCCCTCCAACACAAACAAACTTCCGCCGTCATCAAATCGCGTTACTCTGTGCTCCAAATAGCCATCAGGCGAGGAGCCCAGCATGACCGTCACCCTGCATTTCCATGGCGCCTCCGGCACGGTGACCGGCTCCTGCTATCGGGTGGTTCACCCCGGCGGTCAGTTCCTGGTCGATTGCGGCCTGTTCCAGGGCAATAAGAGCGTCCGCGACCTCAATCTCAAACCCACCCCCTTCGATCCCCGGGCGGTGGATTTCCTGCTGCTCACCCACGCCCATATCGATCACGCCGGCCTCCTGCCAAAACTCTATCGCGAACGCTGGCGCGGCCCGATGTGGATGACCGAGCCCACTGCGGGCCTGCTCGAATATCTCCTCCCCGACAGCGCCGGCATTCAGGAAAGCGAGGCCGAGCGCGAAACCAAAAAGCGCGGCCGCCGTGGCGACGAACCCGCTGCCCCGCTCTACACCATGGCCGATGCCGAAGAGGCGCTCAAACACCGCAAGACCTGCAATTACGGCGAATGGATCAATCCCGGCCCCGGCGTGCGCGCCCGCTTCTGGAATGCCGGCCACATTATCGGCTCGGCCTCCATCGAAGTCGAAGTCACCGATAGCGACGGCAAGCCCGTCCGCCTGATGTTCTCGGGCGATATCGGGCCCGACGAAAAGGTTTTCTACAATGAGCCCGAAGGCCCGGCCGGTTTCGATTACATCCTGTGCGAATCCACTTATGGCGGCCGCGAGCGGGTGGATTACACGCTGGTGCAGCGCCGCGAAGCCCTCAAAGCCGAGATCAACACTGCCCTGGCGCGGGGCGGCAATCTGGTCATCCCCGCCTTTGCCGTCGAGCGCAGCCAGGAATTGCTGCACGATATCGGCTATCTCATCAAAACCGGCGAGATCGATCCGCGCCTGGTGTTTCTGGATTCCCCGCTCGCCAGCAAGGTCACCGGCGTCTATCGCAAATATGCGAAAATGTTCGACGATGTCGAACTGGGCGCCGATGAGCTGTTCAACGATCCCCGCTTCCGCATCATCGAGGCGGTGGAAGACAGCAAGGCCATCAACACTATTCGCGGCGGCGCCATCATCATGTCCGCCTCCGGCATGGCCGATGCCGGCCGCATCAAGCATCACCTGCGCAACAATCTGATCCGCGCCAATGCAACGGTGCTGTTTGTCGGCTACCAGGCCCCCGGCACTTTGGGCCAGATCATCCTCTCCGGCGCCAAGGAAGTGCGCATCCATGGCACCATCGTGCCGGTCCGCGCCACCATCCGCTCGATGGGCAATTACTCCGCCCATGCCGATCATTCCGAACTGATGGCCTGGATCAAGGCCCGCCTGCCCGCCCATGGCGCGATCTTCCTGACCCATGGTGAAGATGAAGAACGCACGGCTCTCCGCGCCGCCCTCATGGCCACGGGCCTCTCCGGCGACCAGATCATCCTGCCCCAGCTCGACGATTATTTCGAACTCACCGCCACCGGCATATCTGCCAAGGCCCGTCCCACGACGCCCCGCATCGACCCGGCCCAGCTGCCGTCCGATTGGCACAACGCCTTTGCCGATTTCACCATCCGCCTCAGCCAGGCCCTCCAGACTGGCAGCGACGCGGAAAAACTCGCGCTCATGCGGAGCCTGCAATCGCAGCTCTCAAGCCTGGGCGCTGCGCCCTCGCCGGGGCATGTGCCCAGCCCGATCACCCCGGTCGAGACGCAGGGATTTGACGAATAGGGATGAGAAGCAGGGGTAAGGGCGGGGTATAGAGCAGGCGCCAGGAGTGGGGGCGCCGGCTGTCCCGCGACGCTCAAATCCTCCATTCCCATCCACAATGTCATCCCCGCGCAGGCGGGGACCTCCGTTTACTTCCTTGCGCCGCAAAACAGAGGTTCCCGCCTGCGCGGGAATGACCCGGTGGGTTGAATTAGATCAAAGTCATCGGGCCAATCGCCTCCCTCCCCCTTGAGGGGAGGGAACGAGGGTGGGGGTGCTGAAGTTTCCACGAGTATTGAGCGTATTGAGGCCGCAGCACCCCCACCCTATCCCTCCCCTCAAGGGGGAGGGGACTGCATCGTGGCCCCGCCTCACCCCCGCGACTGATACACATATCCCCGCACCGAGGCCGGAACCTCCGCCTCCAGCCACTCCCGGAACAGCCGTGTTTTGCGCGGTTCCCGCCGCCCCTTGGCAATGGCCAGCCAATAGCCATGCGGCCCGCTCACCGGCAGCTCGAACGGCCGCACCAGCCGGCCGTCGCTCACCGGATCGGCGCTCATCATATCCACCGCCATCAGCACGCCCTGCTCGGAGATGGCCGCGTCGAAGGCCAGTGACGGATCGGAATAGGTCGGCCCCGCCGCCAAGCCATCGCGTGCCAGCCCCGCCGCATCCAGCCACAGGTCCCAGCTCAGCATCGTGGTCTGGTCGCGGATCATCGGCACATGCAGTAAATCGGCCGGCGTCTTGAGCTGCCGCGCCACTGGAGGCGCACAGACCGGCTGAAACGCCTGCCCGCCAATCATCGTTGCCGTCACCCCCGGCCATTTGCCCAGCCCAAAGCGAATGCCGCAATCCATGTCCGGCCGGCTGAGGTCGATCATCTGCGCCGTCACGGTCAGCCGCACTTCGATATCGGGATGCAGATTGGTGAATTTGTTGATCCGCCAGATCAGCCAGCGGCTGGCGAACACGCCCCCCACGGTCAGGTTCAGCACGCCCTCGTCACTGCCCTTGAGCGTGGTCAGCCCATCCTGCAGCGCCGCAAACCCGGCCGTCAGCTGCGGTAGCGCCTGTTTGAGCGCCGGCAAGGGCACGAGCCCGCTCGGCGTGCGCTCGAACAATTCCATGCCCAGCCGCTCCTCGGCCCGCCGCACATGCTGGCTGACCGCGCCCATGGTCACGCCCAATTCCTCGGCCGCCGGGGCGAGCGAGCCGCGTCGCGCCACGATTTCGATGGCCCGCAAGGCATTGAGGGGGATAGAAAACAGCGCACTCATATAGATTTTCTATACCTCAGCCCAGCTCTTGTCCATTGTGGCAGCCCAGCAGAAGGCGCATTGGTTTCGGTATCAAATAGATACTGACCGAAAGGAGGTCACAAAATGTCAAACCTGCTTGCAATGCTTCGTCACCTGCTTTCCTGGCTTACCCCGCGCGATGGCAGCAAAACCCATCCCGACCAGATGAGCCTGCAGGAATGGGCCGATTTGCCGCCTTATCACCCTATCGCCGACCGGGCGCCGTGCTGAGGCCATAATCAGGCGCTTGAAGGGGAGGGAACCAGCCCGCATGGGCGCCCGCCTTCAAGGAGATCTCTGATGATCCGCACCTTCACCGCGCTGACCCTGCTGCTGGCCGGCACCGCTGCGCTCGCCGCCCAGGAAGCCGCCCCCGCGGCGCCCGCCACCCCGCCGGCCGCCAATATCGTGGTCGATCCGCTGGCGCCGATCGACAATACGCCCAAAAATGCCAACCTGCTGACCGGTCTTTACGCCACCAAGGCGGTGATCGAATTGTGCAGCGTCACCGTCGATCCGGCCGTGCTCACGCGCATGACCAATGACCAGAAGCGCTTCGAAGCCGGCATGGGCATGGATGAAGCCACCGGCCAAAAGGCCTATAGCCAGGTCAAGGGCGACGTCGAAAAGACAACGCCCGACTGCGCCGAAGGCAGCACCGACCGCCAGAGCGTCGACGCCGTCGTCTCCATCTACGCCAATCAGGGCGCCGCTGCGGCTGCGCCGGCAACAGCGCCCGCCTCGTCAACGCCCGCGGCTCCGGCCACGCCAGCAGCACCCGTTGCTCCCGCCGAGCCAGCGGTCCCGGCCACCCCGGCCCAATAGTCCGCACCGGACTGGCAATCCCCACAATGCCCTCCCCGCGAAAGCGGGGACGGCCTACTCACAAATCCGCGCCGTACACGTCTTCCCATGGCACCCCAGATCAAGGTGCAAATGATCATGGTGCTCTGCATTGGCCTCGGGCCCGAGCACGGTGGTAAATCCCGTACACCCCGCATCATGGGCAAACCGCAGCAACCGACCCTCCGGCGCCGCTGCCGGCATCCAGTCCCCCTCGACGCCGATGCTGCGCCCATCCTCCAGCGTAAAACCCGTCACGTCCACCGCATTGGCAAAGCCGTGCTCAGAGGTGAACCCCGCATCCGCATTGTTCCGCTTGCGGCACATATAGCTGGTCCCCGTCGCGACTTCAGCCAGCGGGCTATCCAGTGCCGATGTCGCATAGCCATCCACTGCGGCCACCCAGCCGGGCAGGGCTGATGCCATCTCGCAATTGGTGATGACGGGCGACGACAGCGGCACCATCCGCCCATTGGCCAAAACAGCCGTGACCGTCAGCGGTGAACGCTCCCCGCACATATCCTCGCTCAGCGGCGGATTAGCCTCTGCCTCCACCAGCCCCAGCAACACAGCCGGGCAGGCCGTCTGATACACCCGATCGGCCACCTCTGCCTCCGGCACCTCGGCCGGCGCTGCACTCTCCTCCACGACCGGTGCGTCATGGTCCCCCGGCCGCTTCTGCGGCAAGGGCGGCGGCGCCTCGCCTTCCGCCGCTTCTGGCCGCGGCTGCGGCGCCGGCGGTTTGGCCTCCCCAGCCTTCGGCGGCGGCTCTGTCAGCCCCTCCACCATATCCTGCAATGGCTTGAATATATCCTGCGCGGCCACCGGCATGGCGAGGCTCAGGACGGCGGCGAAGGCGACGGCGCGGGGCAAATGCATGCTCTCCCAACGCCCGGCGCCGCTACCCGTTGCAAAAAGCCCCGGTTAACCCCGCTTAAACCATCTTTGCGGGTCCTGCGGCATCTGCTATCAGCGGCCCATGACAACGCCGCTCTCCCATATCCGCAATTTCTCCATCGTCGCCCATATCGACCATGGCAAATCCACCCTGGCCGATCGCCTGATCCAGACCACGGGTGGTCTCGATCTGCGCGAGATGAAGGAGCAGGTGCTCGATTCGATGGATATCGAACGCGAGCGCGGCATTACCATCAAGGCGCAAACCGTCCGGCTGACCTATAAGGCCAATGACGGGGAGACCTATATTCTCAACCTCATCGACACGCCCGGCCATGTCGACTTCGCCTATGAAGTCAGCCGCTCCATGGCCGCCGTCGAGGGGAGCCTGCTGGTCGTTGACGCCTCCCAGGGCGTCGAAGCCCAGACGCTGGCCAATGTCTACCATGCGCTCGACGCCAATCACGAAATCGTCCCGGTCCTCAACAAGGTCGATCTGCCCGCCGCGGACATTCCGCGCGTCAAGCAACAGATCGAGGATGTCATCGGCATCGACGCCTCCGAGGCCGTCGAAATCTCCGCCAAGACCGGCCTTAATATCGAGGGCGTGCTCGAAGCCATCGTCACCCGCCTGCCCGCCCCCAAGGGCGATATCGCGGCCCCGCTCAAGGCGCTGCTGGTCGATAGCTGGTACGACACCTATCTGGGCGTCGTCGTCCTCGTCCGCATCATCGATGGGGTGATGAAAAAGGGCCAGCGCATCCGCATGATGGCCTCCGGCGCCGTCTATGAGCTCGATCGCGTCGCCGTCAACACGCCCAAGCTGGTCGAGGTCAAGGAACTGACCCCCGGCGAGCTCGGCGTCTTCACCGCCTCGATCAAGGAAGTGGCCGATACCAATGTCGGCGACACCATCACCGACGACAAAAAGCCCACCGCCCATGCCCTGCCGGACTTCCGCCCGGCGCAACCCGTGGTGTTCTGCGGCCTCTTCCCGGTCGATGCCAGTGATTTCGACGAGCTGCGCGCCGCCATGGGCAAGCTCAGGCTCAACGACGCCAGCTTCTCCTTCGAAATGGAAACCTCGGCCGCGCTGGGCTTCGGCTTCCGCTGCGGCTTCCTTGGCCTGCTGCATCTGGAAATCATCCAGGAGCGCCTCTCCAGAGAATTCGATCTCGATCTGATCGCCACCGCCCCCTCGGTGGTCTATGAAATCGTCATGCGCGATGGCGAAACGCTTCAGCTGCACAATCCGGCCGATCTGCCCGACGTGATGCAGATCGAGGAAATCCGCGAGCCCTGGATCAAGGCGACCATTCTCACCCCCGACGAATATCTCGGCTCGATCCTAAAACTCTGCCAGGATCGCCGCGGCATTCAGTCCAATCTGAGCTATGTCGGCAATCGCGCCATGGTCGAATATGACCTGCCGCTCAATGAAGTCGTGTTCGATTTCTACGATCGCCTGAAGTCCATATCGAAGGGCTATGCCAGCTTCGATTACAAGCTCGATACCCATCGCCCCGGCGATCTGGTCAAGCTGACCATCCTGGTCAATGCCGAGCCCGTCGATGCGCTAAGCATGCTGGTCCACCGCTCCGTCGCCGAAACCCGCGGCCGCGTCATGTGCGAAAAGCTCAAGGAACTGATCCCCCCGCATCTGTTCGTCATCCCGATCCAGGCAGCCATCGGCGGCAAGATCATCGCCCGCGAAACCGTCCGCGCCATGCGCAAGGACGTGACGGCCAAATGCTATGGCGGCGACGCGACGCGCAAGCGCAAGCTGCTCGACAAGCAGAAGAAGGGCAAAGCCAAGATGCGCCAATATGGCAGCGTCAACATCCCCCAGGAAGCCTTCATCAAGGCGCTGAAGATGGGTGACGACTGAGGGCCTCTTGTCCGTAGCCAGAGATTTGGCTGGGCCTTCGTTCGCTCCGATTCAATGAAAAAGGCGGGCTCTTACCTTTGAAAACGTAAGAGCCCCATCAATGATTTGGATCGTGAACGAGACACGTCCTCGAACCAATACAATTTCGGCTTCCATGTTTAAAATGAACGAAACCAGTTCAGAATTCCTCGGGAATTTGCGAACGTAGTCTTCTAGCTGGTCCATTTTGGCCGCGTAGATGAAGGCCGCAATTTCTGGAATTAGTGCGGCCATCTCTGCCTCGGCTGATCGCCGCATCTCCACAGAGAGCTGACGGTAGTGGGCATTAAAGCCTGGACCGTAGGCCAAGACGCTTTCTGTCTCAGTAGCAATTGCCTCAAGTTCATGCGCGGCCATGCGTACCTCCCCCGCAAATGGGCTTAGAGTTTGCCGCCTCCCCTCGGCATTGGCCGCTCATGCGACTCTGATTGGCACTCACGCTCCCACAGTGCCAGTGTTTCAGTCAACCGAAATTCTACCACAAGAATGCCGTCTCGGTCTTGTTAGGGCATAAAAAATATGCCATAAGTACGCCGTCGGGCGATTTTGTGCCCAGAAAATTCAGAGGAGCCACCCATGATCACTTTGTCGGACGCTAGTCGCCCTCCGGGCTGAAATTCAGCCATGAGTTAGTAAGAGGGGGTCACGCAACAGCGTCAACGTTTAGAGAAGGTGTCTGTGATCGAGTATGTTTGTAATGAAAGCCAAATTTGTATTCGATCACTGTACGCTGTGAGGATATCAATATGGCCAAGCAATCGAATCTTTCAGAGGGAGAGAATGCGCGTTTTAGGATGACTTTGGATTTGTCGCAAAGACTGAACGAAGAAGTTGAGAGACTTGCTGCGGAGCGACAAATAAGCAAGGCAGACATACTAAGATTTGCGGTGGAATTCTTGTCTGCTGCAGAGCGCGCGAAGCGACAAGGAATGCATGTAGGGGCTTGGATCGACGAAGCGGGCAACCGCAAGGAACGGGAGTTCGTCGGTTTCTAGTTCAATAGAATAAGGGAGCCGGGCGGCAACCCAACTCCCTTAGCCGTAGCTCGTGTTCAGCCAGCTCGGCCGAAGCAGTCGGTACTAGACGGTAAGACCCTATTATAGGGTGGATTGCTTCGTCAAATCACGGAAGTGCTGAATATTTGGCCTACGGGCCGTCAAAGGAGGCCTTCATGGCTACCAATGAACGTACTGGCAGCAAGGTCGGAACTATCGCCTCAAAGGCGCTTCGTGACCCCAAAAGTGTGACGCCAGCGCAAATCAAGAAGATTGCTGCGTCGGCATTGACGCAACGTCCTAACAAAAAGTGAATCCAGTTGGCGCGGTCTCCGCGCCAACTTTGGAGTTTGCTTAAGCTCGTTTTCTGCCGGTGGTTTCTACAGATCCTGTAGGATTGCCATAGTGAACATAACCACCAGACCGAGATGCCTCAAAAGTACTGCGTTTGTTTGGGTCCGCGACGTACGTTAAACTAAGACGCTTGGCCATTCTCTTAGCAGCCTGCTCAATCAGCTCGACCTCGGATAGGGATTTCTCATCCATGAATCGCTCTCCAGTCGCCAAAGACGAATCACCTTAAGCCGAAAAAGGTTCTCATAGAGCTACTTTTTGCGGTCTAGATCGAAAAACTAGGGCTTGGAAGTGTAATGAATTTGGTGCGCAGTGAGTTCCCCGAGCTTGTGTTTGGCATCGCCGCTCCCATCGGTGTCCACATAGACGCGATTTGCGAGAGCCTAACGAACGAACTCCGGATCGTTCGATATGACTCGCATACGATCAAAATAACCGATTTGTTGGACGACTTTCCTTCCGGAGTTGAAAAGCCCCAGCAGCAGGATTTCGGCTCTGTCATCTCTTACAAGATCGACCATGCGAATGCGTTATGCGAGCAGTTCGCCGAACCATCGGTTCTGGCGCGCATAGCCGTCAGGGAGGTTCGTCAGCTTAGGCTCTCCCACACCCAGGACTCTGAGGTTATTCCAACCAGTGTGGCGTACATCATTCGACAGCTCAAACGTCCACAGGAGGTGCAGCTACTCCGACAGATTTACGGGAAACAATTTATTCTTATCTCGGCCTACGGGGCCGACATAGATAGACGAGACATTATAAGCGAGCGTCTTAAGCGAACGCTGCCTACAAGCACAACCTCCAGTGAAATCGCTTCTCTTACTGAAGAACTGATAGACAGAGATGCGGAAGAGGGCGCTGACACAGGGCAGCATCTAAGAGACACATTTCACCTCGGGGATGTGTTCATAGATGGCATCAATAAGAAGGAGATGGACGATAAGCTCCATCGCTTCATCCAAGCTTTTTTTGGGAGAACCGATACCGCTCCGAGCAAAGACGAATATGGAATGTACGCAGCGAAATCTGCGTCATTGCGATCTTCAGACCTGTCGCGGCAGGTAGGCGCCGCCATCTTTTCTGACGATGGAGAAGTGATTACGCAGGGTTGTAACGAGGTTCCTAAGGCCTTCGGAGGCACATACTGGGATGGAGAAGAGCCAGACTTTCGCGACGTTGTCTTGGGGCATGACCCGAACGACGCTATGAAGAAGGAGGTCCTTCGGGAGGTATTGGAGCGCTTAGAAAAGGGCGGCTTGTTGTCTGAAACTGCCAAGCAGCACGGCACCCCCGCCCTCCTATTAGAGGCACTCTGCAAAAAGCCGACAACTGAGGACGTGCAGCGGAATGATGGCACTGGGGCGCTCGTAGGCTCAGCGCTGCTCGACCTAACAGAGTTCGGCCGCATTGTTCACGCAGAGATGTGTGCTGTTTGTGACGCGGCTAGATTGGGAAAAAGCGTCAAAGGTGCGACGCTCTATTGCACTACCTTTCCATGCCATAACTGCACAAAGCATCTACTTGCGGCGGGAATAAAAAAGGTCGTCTACATCGAGCCGTATCCAAAAAGTAAAGCTCTAGATTTGCATGCCAATGAAGTGGCAGTCGAGAAGGAGGTGGCGGGCAAGGTTTCGTTTGTTCCGTTCCTTGGCATATCACCCTACCGATATCGAGATATCTTCCAAAAAGCGCGGCGGAAAAACAAATCAGGAGTGGCTCGGCGGTGGGTCGACGATGCGGACGTTCCCAAGCCGATGTTGGATGCAGCATATCCTTCATACTTGGAAGTTGAGCTTGCCGCCCTGTCCACCTTCACCGGGACGATCGTGGCCTCATCCATAATATCTGAGCAAAAATAATCCCCCCCCCACCGCCCCGCCTTACCCTCTCCTGTCCGGCATCCCGCCGCATCAGGAGACTTCACCTTGCCCCAGCCCAAAAAACCGCCCCGTGTTACCCATGCCCTGGCTGCGCGTCATGAAGCGCTTTGGTTGCGGCTGACGGCGCTGCATGCCCAGATTGCCGCCGTGGCGGCGCGGCGGCCGCAGGCGCCGGTATCGGCGCAGACCATCAGCGTGGCCGAGGCGCTGTTGTGCGATGCACAGGTTTTTCTCGCCCAGGGCGACGGCCTGCCCATGGCGGCGCCCGATCATGGGGGCTTGCTGACCCAGCTTGGCCAGGCGCTGGCCGGGCTCGATGCCTGGGAGGCCACCAATGCCGAGTGGCGCGGGGAGCTCAATGCCTTTGTCTGGAAAGTGGTCGGCGATCCGGTTTTGCCGGTGCAGCGGCTGCGGCCCAAACTGGTCGCGCCCGCGGCGCCGCATGCCGATCCCGCTTATGCCGCCTACAAGGCCAGAATGGCCGATCTGCGCGACAAGCTCGCCCTGCGCATCGACCAGTTCCGCAATCGCTAGGGCAAAACTTATCCCGCTTATGCCCGGCCCCGCAATCGCGCCTAGAATGCTGCCCAGCTTTCGGAATACGGGCGGCGCTGCAGCGACCGGTGTCCGAGGGCCAGCCGGGGAAGGGCGGGTCGCGCCGCCTTTCGGGTCGAGCGGGGGTGACTTTCGGGCGGGGCGCTACGGCAAGCCGCTGGGGTCGCGATCGCGCCGTCCGATAAAGTCCCGGCGCCCCGAGGCGGCTTTCGTCTCACTATTAAAATTACCAGAGGCGACACCGCCTCGGGGCCCGCTCGTTTACAATCTCCCCGGAGGCCCCGCGCCGTCCGGCGCCTTGGCGCGCCTTCTCGTGCCGCGCGCGAGCCGCTATGCTGGCAGCCGACTCGTTCCCGGATATTTCGATGACCCAGCTCGCCGATTTCACCCTTCCTTTGCTCGATGGCACGCCCCAGCCGCTTGCCGCCTATGCCGGCCAGCCCGTACTGATCGTCAATACCGCCAGCAAATGCGGGCTGACCCCGCAATATGAGGGGCTGGAGGCGCTCTATCGGCGCTACCGGGATCAGGGCCTGGTCGTGCTGGGCTTTCCCTGCAACCAGTTCATGGGGCAGGAGCCGGGCACGGCCGAAGAGATCGCCGAATTCTGCTCGGTGACCTATGACGTGAGCTTCCCGCTGTTCGCTAAGCTCGAGGTCAATGGATCAGGCGAAAACCCGCTCTACACCTGGCTCAAGCAAGAGCACCCCGGCGATATCGAGTGGAACTTTGCCAAATTCCTCATCGGCCGTGACGGCCAGGTCGCCGCGCGCTTCGCCCCCGCCGTGCTGCCCGCCGACCTCGTGCCGGAGGTGGAACAGCACCTCTAGCGCGCCGCCAGGTGCTGGCCGGTCAGGGAGTGACCGGCCTTGACCAGGTCGGAGGGCACGCCCTCGAATTGCACCCGGCCGCCATCTTGGCCGGCGCCGGGGCCCAGGTCGATCACCCAATCGGCGCGGGAGATGACATCCAGATTGTGCTCGATGACGATCACCGTCGAGCCGGCATCGACCAGCCGGTCGAAGAGGCCGATCAGGGTATCGACATCGTTCATGTGCAGGCCCGTCGTGGGTTCGTCGAGCACATAGATATTGCCCTTTTTGCCCAGCTCCGCCGCCAGCTTAAGCCGCTGGCGTTCCCCGCCCGACAGGGTCGACAGCGGCTGGCCCAGCGTGAGATAGCCCAGCCCCACATCGTCGAGGCCCCCCAGGATCTTGGCGATGGCCGGCTCGGTGAAGAACGCCACCGCATCGCTGACGCTCATCTCATAGACTTCGGCAATGGATTTGCCGCGCAGATGATGGGCCAGCACTTCAGGCAGGAAGCGCTTGCCCTCGCAGGTCTCGCAGGTGGTGACCATCGGGTCCAGATGCGCCAGATCGGTATAGATCACGCCCAGCCCATTGCAGTCCGGGCAAGCGCCCTTGGAATTGGCCGAGAACAGCGCGGCCTCCACCGCATTGGCCTTGGCGAAGGCTTTGCGCACGGCATCGAGAATGCCGGTATAGGTCGCCGTATTGGAGCGGCGCGAGCCACGGGCCAGGTTCTGGTCGATAATGATGGTATCGGGATAGGCCAGCGGCAGGCAGCCCTGGATCAGCGATGACTTGCCGGAGCCGGCAACACCGGACACGGCGGTCAGCACACCACGAGGGATGGTCACCGAGACATCCCTGAGATTGTTCAGCCGGGCATGGGCGATGGTGAGCTCGCCGCTGGGCTTGCGCACCGTGTCCTTGATGGGCTGGTGTTTCTTGATGTGATTGCCAGTGAGCGTGCCCGAGGTCAGCAGGCCGGCAAAATCACCCTCGTAGACGATTTCCCCACCGTTGCTGCCGGCGAAGGGGCCCATATCCACCACATGATCGGCGATCGCGATCATGTCGGGTTTGTGCTCGACAATGAGCACGGTATTGCCCTTGTCGCGCAGCTGTTGCATCAGTCCGGCCAAGCGCCCGACATCGTGCGGATGCAGGCCCACCGAGGGCTCGTCGAACACATAGGTGATGTCGGTCAGCGAGGAGCCGAGATGGCGCACCATCTTGACGCGCTGGCTTTCCCCGCCCGACAGCGTCGAGCTTTCGCGATCCAGGCTGAGATAGCCCAGCCCGATGGTGACCAGATTTTCCAGCCGTAGCACCAGCGCCTGCAGCATGGGCCCGACCTGCGGCGCCTCCATGCTGCGCACCAGCTTGGCGAGCTCACTCACCTGCATGGCCGAAAGCTCGGCAATATTGTGCCCCATGACCGTGCTGGCCAAGGCCTGTGCATTGAGCCGGGCGCCGTGGCAGGCGGGGCAGGTCTGGCGGGTGAAAATCTTCTCGTATTCAAGCCGCACATGGGGCTGCAGGCTTTCGGGGTCCTTGGCGCCCAGCCCCTTCTTGAGCTTGGCCACCACGCCTTCATAGGTCAGCCCGATCTTGCCGACCTTGATCTTGCGGCCATCATCGAGATGGAGCAGGTTTTCGCGCTCCTCCGGGCTGAATTGGGCGATTGGCTTTTCCATGTCGAACAGGCCGGAATTCTTATAGATTTCCCACCACCAGCTATCGACGGCAAAATCCTTGGGCAGCAGCGCGCCTTCATTGAGCGATCTGCTCTCGTCGATCACCGCCGCCATATCCATGGCCGCCACCTGCCCGATCCCCTCGCATTCCGCACACATGCCGCGCGGATCATTGTATGAATAGAGCGAGGGCGGCCCGAGCCGGGGTTCGCCCAGCCGGGAGAACAGCACACGCAGCATCTGCGCCGCGTCGGTCACGGTGGCGACAGTGGAGCGGGAATTGCCGCCCAGCCGCTGCTGGTCGACAATGATGGCGGCCGAGATATTTTCCAGCTGATCGGCATCGGGCTGGCCATAGCGCGGCATGAATTGCTGCACGAAACTGGGATAGGTCTCGTTGATCAGCCGCTGGCTTTCCGCCGCAATGGTGCCGAAGACCAGCGAGGATTTGCCCGAGCCCGACACGCCGGTAAACACCGTGATCTGGCGCTTGGGAATGTCGAGCGAGACGGTTTTGAGATTATTCTCGCGGGCACCGCGGATGATGATCGAACCGTAGTCGGCAGGGGTCACGGGTTATCCTCTTGATGGGTGACGCGAGCTTGCCGCATCCTGCTGACATGACGCGTCAGCAGGCCCAATTTCGACATGGGCCCCGACGTTTTTTGGTCAGCCGACGGCCTTTTTGATTAGCGCGGCAAGCGTGTCCTCATCGGCCGGGGTTAGCTTGGTGATGGCGAATGCGGTCGGCCACATCGTGCCGTCGTCGAGCTTGGCGGCCTCGTTGAAGCCGAAGCTGGCATAGCGCGTGTCGAATTTGTCGGCGGCGGTAAAAAAGCACACGATCTTGCCCGCAGCATTGGCCCAGGCCGGCATGCCATACCAGGTCTTGGGCAACAGCTCGGGGGCGTTCTGCTTGACCAGGGCATGCAGGCGCTCGGCGATGGCGCGGTCGCTGTCACTCATCTCGGCGACCTTGGCCAGAAGGTCCGCCTCGCCATCGGCTTTCTTGCCCTTCTTGCGCTCGACCTTGGCGTCCTGCATCGCCTCGAGTTCGGCCTCCGAAAAGACCTTCTTTTTACTAGTGGCCATATGCGTTCTCCTTGGGTTTTGGGGTCAATCGAGCCGCGTCAGCAACACGTCGAGCCGGGCCGCGAATTGCTTCCAGGCCGCCTGCGCGCCCTTGAAAGCCAGGTCCTGATCCGGCCGGAAACCGGTTTGTTCCATACGCAGCCGCGTGCCGGAAGCAGTGGGCTCCAGCGTGAAGGTCACGACGCTTTCCAGCCCGAACGCGTCCCAGCTATAGGACAGGGTCTTGTGCGGCTCGATCGTCCGCACCTGGCAATCGATCACCACGCTGACATCGGGCCGGGGCTGGTTGCGCAGGGTGAACTTCCGGCCTTCGACCGGCTCAAAATCGGTCTGCATCAGCCATTCCTCCAGCAGATGGGGCTGGGTCAGCGCGCGCCAGATTTTCTCCGGCGGCGCGGTGAATTCGCGTTCCAGCACGACGGTACGAATGGGGGGCGTGGTCATTGGTCCATCCTGTCGAGCAGGTTTTCGAGCGCATCGAACCGGCCGTCCCAAAAGCTGGCCATTTCGCTGCTCCAGTCGACCAAGGGCGCCAATGCTCCCGGCAGGGCCCGGTAATGGGTCTGCCGACCTTCATGGCGATCACGCACCAGCCCGGCCTGTTTCAGCACCCCCAAATGCCGCGACACCACCGGCTGCGACACCCCCGCCTTGGCGGTCAGCGCCCCCACCGTAATCTCGCCTTCCCGGCACAGCCGCTCAAACAGCGCCCGCCGCGTCGGATCGGCAAGCGTTCTGAAGATCACATCCGGCGCCGGTGCTAACTGGGACAAATCCATACCTCGTGGGCTATGGGTTTTTGTATAGCTGGAGAGGTATGAATGAGTCAAGGGTGGGACTACGGAGGCAATCGGTCCCGAGGAGAACTCATGGTGAGCCCCACGAACCACGCGGTGGGGTGAGTGGAGGCAAGGTGCCACGACCTCGTCCTTCGACAAGCTCAGGATGGGGTCTGTTGGGGCACTTGGGTTGCGACGGAGAGCCCCAATCTGTTCCCTCCCCCTTGAGGGGGCTAGGGTGGGGGTGTCGAGCTCTCCACGAATTCTGAGCTGGCGGATAGTCCGACACCCCCACCCTCAATCCCTCCCCTCAAGGGGGAGGGAGGCGGATCGTGGCTTGTCCAGCTCCGTGCAAGCGCCCCGCCCCTCAAAGGAGAGGGCGACTAAGTCGTGGCTTCTTACCCCAGGATCACATTGCCTTGCGCGTCGAACAGGTGAATGCGCGAGGGATCGGCATGCACCGTCACCGTCGAACCCAGCTCGACCTGGCGCTGGCCTTCGAGCACGATGGTCATGGATTGCTTGTCGGCCGTGGTGGCGTAGACCACGGTCTGGCCGCCCAGGCTTTCCACCAGGTCCACCTTGACCTCGGCCAGCTTGATGCCTGAGCCTTCGGTGAGGGTGATGTGTTCGGGGCGGATGCCCAGCGTCGTTGCGCCGGCGATATTGCGCGGCAGGGCCACGCTATTGCCGGCGGTGTTGAGGCCACTGCCTTCGGCCTTGGCCGCCAAAAAGTTCATCTTGGGCGAGCCGATAAAGCCGGCGACGAACAGGTTGCGCGGATTGTTATAAAGCTCGAGCGGGGCGCCGGCCTGTTCGATGACGCCACTGCGCAGCACCACGATCTTGTCGGCCATGGTCATGGCCTCGACCTGATCGTGGGTCACATAGATCATGGTGTTTCCCAGATCATTGTGCAGCTTGGCGATCTCGACACGCATCTGCACGCGCAGTTCGGCATCGAGATTGGACAGCGGCTCGTCGAACAGGAAGATCTTGGGCTCGCGCACAATGGCGCGGCCGATGGCGACGCGCTGGCGCTGGCCACCGGACAGCTGCTTGGGCTTGCGCTGCAGCAACGGCACGATCTGCAGGATTTCGGCAGCGCGCTGCACGCGTTCCTTGATCTCGGCCTTGGGGGTCTTGGCGGTTTCGAGACCAAAAGCCAGGTTCTGGTAGACATTCATATGCGGGTAAAGCGCATAGGACTGGAATACCATGGCAATGCCGCGCCGGGCGGCGGGCACTTCATTCATGCGCTGGCCGTCGATCAAGAGGTCGCCCCCGGTGATCGGCTCAAGGCCGGCGATCATGCGCAGCAGGGTGGATTTACCGCAGCCGGAGGGACCGACGAACACGGTGAAATCACCCGGATTGATGGTGAGGTCGATCCCGTGGATCACCTCGATATCGCCATAGGCTTTGACGAGTTTGCGCAGCTCGATATTTGTCGACATGGCTTGTCTCCTCAGGCAGCGCGGAACTGGGGCGGAACCCAGCTCTGGTAACGCGGATGGTCGGACGCGATGGGCAGGGCCACATCTTCGTGGGTGGTCGAGGAATGGTAGAAGGCAGTGACGAGCTCGAGTGCCCGGCGCGAATCCGCCGAGGTCACCGGCATCGGCGCCTCACCCAAGAGAGCCGCATGGAAGCGGGCCATCTGCGTCTCGAACCGCGAGGGCACATGCTTCCAGTCCTTGAGCAGGGCTTCGATCTTGGCCGCCGTCTCGGGATTGCGCGGCTGGATGCGCCACGGCTTGGCGCCGGGATTATAGGCTTCGTAATCGCTTTCGAAGGTGACATTCTCGAAGGTGAGGAAGAGGCGGGTGATTTCCTCGGCCGCGCCCAGCGTGGCGGTAAAGCTGCCCAGCGCGCCGTTTTCCAGCTCCAGGCTGGCGGTGACGCAATCTTCCACTTCAATGGCGTTGACGCGGGTGGCGACCCGGCCGAACAGGCGCTTCACGTCGCCCATGAGATAGGTGAACAGGTCATGCTGGTGGATGGCGTGGGTCATCAGCACGCCGCCCAGTTCGGTGGCCCATTTGCCGCGCCAGGGCACGGCATAATAATCGGGGCCGCGGCGCCACATGGTTTCCACCGTGCCGACAAAGGGCTTGCCGGCAATGCCGGCATCGATAATGGCCTTGGCCTGCTCGATGCCATCGCCGAAGCGATATTGGAACACCGGCATCAGCTTGCCCTTGGAAATCTTTTCCTGGGCAATGACTTCGTCGACCTGGGCCAGCGAGCCGACCAGCGGCTTTTCGCAGATCACGTGCTTGCCGGCCTTCAGCGCCGCCATGACCATGGGATAGTGCAGGCCGGGCGGGGTGCAGATATCGATGATGTCGATATCGTCCATGGCCAGGATGTCGTCGAAATTGGTGATGCGACGCTCGACGTTGAATTCATCGGCGATGGGCGTCATGCGCTCGACATTGAGGTCGCAGAGCGCCAGCACTTTGTATTTATCGGCATTGGGCACATAGCCCTCGACCAGGTGGCTGCGGCCAATGCCGACGCCGACGATGGCGACGTTGAAAACCCGGCTCATTGTGCCCACTCCGTGCCGCGTTCGGCCAATTGCTGGGCGGTCAGCGCCAGTTTCATGGCGTTGAAGCACCGCTCCTGCGGCATGGCGGTTTGTGTGCGGTTGCGCACGTCATCGAGGAATTGCCGGCCGAAGGGGAGGTCGGTGGTCGAGCAATCGATATGGCGGGGGCCATCCTTGTTGACGATGAACAGGTGATCGGTGCCGGGGCGGCCGGCAATGTCGATATATTTGCGCAGCTCGATATAGCCTTCGGTGCCCAGAATGGTCAGGCGCCCGTCGCCCCAGGTGGGCAGGCCCTCGGGGGTGAACCAGTCGACGCGGATATAGCCCGACGTACCATCGGCCTTGAGGTGGACATCGCCCACATCCTGCAGGCCCGGCTTGTCGGGATGGCCGCGATTGGCGACGCTGGCGGAAACCACTTCTGCATCCATGGCGTCCGAGAAGAACAGGAATTGCTCGAACTGGTGGCTGGCAATGTCGGTGAGGATGCCGCCATAGCGATTGCGGGTGAAGAACCATTCGGGGCGATTGTTGAGCCGCAGTGAATGGGGGCCCAGGCCCACCGTATTGATCACCTTGCCGATGGCGCCCTGGGCAACGAGGTTCCCCGCTTCGACGGTGGCCTTGACCTCGAAATGCTCGGAATAGAGCACGCCATAGATACGGCCGGTTTCCTTTTGCACCTGCTTGATTTCTTCGAGCTGGGCAAAGGTGGTCATGCCGGGCTTGTCGGAGAGCACATCCTTGCCGTGGCGCATGGCGGCCAGGGAAATGGCGGCGCGGTCGGCGGGAATGGCGGCCGTGGTGATCACGGCAATCGAAGCGTCTTCAAGGATTTCCTTGGGATCGGCAACGCGCTTTGCCTCGGGGAATTTTTCCGAGAAGGTCGCGGCCAGATCGTCTTCCACCGCATGGAAGGCCACGAATTGGCCCCCCGCGCGCTTGAGGCATTCCACCTGGCCGTAGATATGGGCGTGATTGATGCCGATGGCGGCAAATTTGATGTCAGTCATGAGCCTAGCGTTTCATACCGGTGGTGGCGATGCCTTCGATGAGCAGTCGCTGGAAGAAGAGGAAGAACAGGAAGATCGGCACAAGGGAGAGCGCCGACATGGCGAACAGGCCCCCGTAATCGCTTTCCCCGGTCGAGTCAGTGAAGGTGCGCAGGCCCAGCATGACCGTATATTGGCGCATTTCGCCCAGATAGATCAGCGGACCGAAGAAATCGTCCCAGGTCCAGATGAAGGTGAAGATGGCGGCGGTCGCCAGCACCGGCATGGAGAGCGGGATGATGATGCGCCAATAGATGCGCCAGGGCGAGCAGCCGTCCATTTGCGCCGCCTCATCCAGTTCCTTGGGCAGGCCGCGGAAGAACTGCACCATGAGGAAGATGAAGAAGCCGTCGGCGGCAAGGAATTTGGGCACGACCAGCGGCAGGAAGGTGTTGACCCAGCCAAGCTGGCGGAACAGCACATATTGGGGGATGAGCGTCACCTGATAGGGCAGCATCAGGGTCATCAGCATCATGGCGAACCAGAAGTTCTTGTACTTGAAGTTCAGCCGCGCGAAGGCGAATGCCGCCATGGAACAGGCCAGCACATTGCCGATGACCGACAGGCCCGAAATGATGAAGCTGTTGAGATAGAAGGTGCCAAAGCCGGTGCGCAAGCCATTCCAGCCACGGAAATAGGCATCCAGACTCCAGCTTGAGGGCCAGATGCTGGCCGAGGTGAAAATCTCGTTTTCCGGCCGGAACGAGGCGGCCAGCAGCCAGAGCAGCGGATAGAGCATCAGGATGGATGCGCCAATCAGCAGCACATGCACGATGATCGAGGTGGTGCGGCGGCGCAGCGGCGAGGGCATGCCCTCGGTCACCACGGTCAATTTGGCGGGGGCATTAATCGTCATAGTGCACCCAGTATTTGGAGGTGAGGAAGGAGAACGCCGTGAACAGCCCGACCAGCGCCAGCAGCACCCAGGCGAGCGCCGAGGCATAGCCCATGCGGAAGAAGCCGAAGGCCTCCTGGTAGAGGTAGAGCGTATAGAACAGCGTCGAATTGATCGGATTGCCGGTGCCGCCCGAAATGATGAAGGCGGGGGTGAAGCTCTTGAACGCCTCGATGGTCTGGATGATGGCGTTGAAGAACACGACCGGGGTCAAAAGCGGCAGGGTGATCTTGACGAATTGCCGCCATTTGCTGGCGCCATCGAGGCTCGCCGCTTCATACATGTCCTGCGGAATCTGGCGCAGGCCGGCGAGGAAAATGATCATCGGCGAGCCGAACTGCCAGATGGATAGGATAATCAGCGTCCACAGCGAATAATTGGGATTGGAAATCCAGCTGGGGCCGATAATGCCGAACATGGCGAGGAGCTTGTTGACCAGGCCGTCCCCGGCAAAGATCTGCCGCCACAGAATGGCGATGGCCACTGAAGCGCCGAGCAGGCTCGGTAAATAGAACAGCGCCCGATACATGGGCAGGCCCTTGATGCCGCGATTGAGCAGCATGGCCACGGCCAGCGCGAAGGCCAGTTTGAGCGGCACCGAGAAGACCACGAAGAACAGCGTCACCCGCATCGAGGCCGAGAATTTGGGATCGGCGGTGAACATGCGGATGTAATTGTTGGCGCCCACCCATTGGGGCGCCTGCAACAGGTCGAAATTGGTGAAGCTGAGATAGAATGAGGTGATCATCGGCCCGATGGTGAGGCCGAAAAAGCCGATGAACCAGGGCAGCAGGAACAGGTAGCCGGGCGCATCATTCTGCCAGATGCGCGACCAGACCGAGGGGCGCTGTGCCTGCCCGGCCGGTGTAGCGATTGCTGTGTGAACCGCCATGATCAGGCTGCCCGCGCAAGGGTGGCGACGACTTCGTCGAAAAAGGCGGGGCCGGCGTCTTCAGGCGATTGCATGCCGAAACCCACTTCCTGGCTCTTGGTCTTGAGCGCCACTTCGATTTCGCCGGCGGCGGCCGGCGGGGTCGGCGGCACGGGGCCGGCAATGGCGCCCAATTGGTCGATATAGCGTACCGCCTGCTGGCTGCGTTCGTCCAGCGATGGCGCCAGAGCCGCCCGCATGGCGGAGGACGCCGGCACGCCGCGCTCGACGCCGAGCAGGGCTGCGGCTTCGGGCGAATTGACGAAGAAATTGATGAATTCCACCGCCTGTTCGGGCGCGGCCGAGCCGGCCGAAATGGCGAAATATTGCGAGGAATTGCGATAATGCCCGCCGGTCGAGCCGGTCTTGGTCGCCGGATAGATGGCGATCCCCAAAGGATCGGGCACCAGCGTCTGATAGGCGACGAGCTGGTTGGAGGTGGTGAAATTCATCGCCGCCTTGCCGCGCACCAATGGCGAGGTTTCGAGCTTGCCCACATCGATGGCCTGCTCGTCGGGGCTGACAATGGCGCGCGCCTCGCGCAGTTCGGCCCAAAGCTTGAACCAGGCGGTCACGTCTTCGGCGGCAAAGGCCGGCTGGCCTTCGGCGGTATAAAGCGCCTTGCCCTGCTGGCGCAGCCAGTTCTCGAACAATAGCTCGATGCCGCTGCCATCGGGCGCCAGGGCCACAGCGCCGCCGGTGCTTTCGGCAAAGGCCGCGCCCTTGGTCTTGAGGTCGTCATAGGTCCAGCCCATGGGATCGATCTCGATCCCCGCGTCGGCCAGCGCCTTGGCATTATAAACCGCAGCGCCCGCAGCAACGCCCAGGCTAATGCCGATCAGCTTGCCGTCAATGGTGCCGTTATGTAGCTGGTCTTCGTCGATCGAAGCGATATCGAGCCCGGCGCCGACATATTGATCGAGCGGAGCCAGGGTGCCGCGACGGGCATATTCCCCGATATAGCGGTAATCCATCTGCATGATGTCGGGGGCATTTCCGCCCGCGGTCTGGGTGGCGAGCTTGGGCCAATAGTCGGCCCAGCCGAGGAATTCGCCCTCGATGGCAAGGCCAGGATGCTCACCAGTATAAAGATCGGTCACCCCATAGGTGCGGTCGGCACGGGCCTGGCTGCCCCAGAACACCAGCCGGAGCCGGGTATCCTGGGCAAAGGCGGGCAGTCCGCCCAGACCGCTTGCCGCCACAAGGGCCGAACCGGCCAAAAGAAATTGCCGTCTGTTGGCGACCGATACCATGCTGAAACTCCATAGGCTTATAAAAATGCCGCGCGCCAAACTGGCGCGCGGCGAAACCGGTTATCAGGACCGGCTGAGGATAGCGTTGGCGCCGCTGATCAGTTCAGGGCCAGCCTGCTCGGGCGTCTTGGCGCCAAAGCCGACTTCCTGGCCCAGGGTGCGGATCAGCGAAGCATCGATTTCACCAGCCGAGGCCGGCGGGGGTGGCGGCAGCGGGCCAAGCAGGTCGCCCAGATTGGCCACGAAGTTCAGGGCCAGCTGGTTCTGCTCGTCCAGCGTCGGCGCCACGACATCACGGGTTGCCGCGATGCAGGGAATGCCGCGCTCGACGCCCAGCAGCTTGGCAGCTTCGGGGTCATTGACGAAATAGCTGAGGAAGGCGGAAGCCGCTTCCTTGTTGGCCGAGCTGCCGGAAACCGAGAAGAACATGGATGGCTTGCGGTAGTGACCGCCGCCGACGCCAGCCGCGATGCGCGGATAGCCGTTCATCCCCAGCTTGTCTTTCATGATGGCCTGGAAGCCGACCAGCTGGTTGGAGTTGGACGGCATGATGGCCGCCTTGCCCAGCACCAGCATGGTGGTTTCCACTGCGCCCGTATCGATGGCCTGGTCTTCTGCCGAAACGCAGACGCCGGCATCGCGCAGCTTGTTCCACAGCGTATACCATTCAATGGCGTCGGCTTCCTCGAAGCCGAGCTTGCCATCGGCAGTATAGAGCGCCTTGCCGCGCTGGCGCAGCCAGTTATCGAGCATGGGCTCGGAATAGGAACCGTCGGCAATCACTTTCATGCCGCCACGGATATTGGCCGACTTGAAGGCCTCGCCCATGGTCATCAGGTCATCATAGGTCCAGGCATTGGTGGGCACTTCCACGCCGGCTTCTTCGAAGGCCACGGTATTGACCAGAGCGGCCACCGAATTGGCGCCCAGCGAAATGCCGTAGAGCATGCCATCGACCTTGCCGCCTTCGAGCTGGTCTTCGTCAAAGCCATCCAGCTTGAGCGCGCCGCCGACAAATTCGTCGAGCGGGGCGATGGCGTTGCGCTTGGCATATTCGACGATGTAGCGATAATCCATCTGGATGATATCGGGGGCATTGCCGCCCGCGGTCTGGGTGGCCAGCTTGGGCCAGTAATCGTTCCAGGCCAGGAATTCGCCTTCAATCGTGGTGCCGGGATTGGCCGCCTCATAAAGGTCGGTCACCCCATAGGTGCGATCGGCGCGGGCCTGGCCGCCCCAGAAGGTCAGGCGCAGATTGGCCGCCTGGGCCCAGGCCGGCATTACGCCGACGGCGCCAGCTGCGACCAGTGCGGAGCTGCCGAGCAGAAACTGCCGTCTATCGAATCGAAGTGTCATGTTTTTTCCTCCCATGATGCAGATATCGCCCGGCCTGCGGGCGAAACGTCGCTAGCGACCTCCCCGTCGCTAAATAACCAACTAGTTACAACACTGTGTCAGTCTCGGTCCGAAGTCAAGTCACACCGCGCCGTTCTTGTATGGAAGAATAAAGCGGATGAAAGGTCAAGGAAATAGCGCATTTGCGCAATGTTTCGTGAGCCGGGTGCCACCGCTACGGCAAATAATTTGCGGGAATTTGCGGCCGTTCCGGGTCAGCTGGGTTGGGTGCGCAGATAGTCGAGCACCATCTGCACGGCCTGCGCTTCGCGCTCCTGCAGCATGGCCACGCCGCCCAGGTCCCGCGCAAAGATCACCGACAGCGTCGCCATGTTGGAGACGTAGAAAAAACCCAGCGCTGCGATGGAGATATAGAGCTGCACCGCATCCACATCGCGGCGGAAAATCCCTGCCTCGGCGCCGCGCTGCAAGATAGTAGTGATCTGCCCGACCAGCGGGGAATGCAGCGCCTGAATATCCGGCAAGGTCTTGAGAAACCTGGCATTCTCGATATTTTCCGTGCCCAACAGGCGTGGAAACCAGGGATTGGCGAGGAAATGGCGGAAGGTGAAACGCACCAGCCGGTCCATAGCGTCGACCGGCCCGAATTGATCCAGGCTCAACGCCCGTTCGCCGCGCCGGATCTCCTGATAGGCATCGAGCAGCACCGCCCGGTAGAGATCTTCCTTGTTGCCGAAATAATGGTAGAGCAGCCGCTTGTTGGCCCCTGCCCGCTCGGCAATGGCATCGACCCGCGCCCCCTCGAAGCCGCGTTCGGCAAATTCGGCCCGCCCAGCGACCAGGATATCGGCCTTGGTCTTGCTCGAATTGCGCGCCCGCTTGGCTGGCGGCGCCGGCTGTGTCAGCCGCTGATCCATGGAGCCTCGCTGTGTGAACGGACCGGTTACCCCGGCTGGCCTTGCCCTCATCAGATAGCAGCGCCAGCGCCTGGGGTAAAGGCCGTGCCCAGCGGCCCATACGGCGGATACAGCTTCGCAATCGCATAATGCCATCTTGACGGCATGCCAGCGCCCCGTGTACCTAAGTAACTAAACAGTTACACAGAATGCCTGATTGGGAGGATTTTCGGATGGCGGAACAACGGCTTGGGCTGATCATGCATGGCGTGACCGGCCGCATGGGGTACAACCAGCACCTGGTGCGCTCGATCCTGGCCATTCGCGACCAGGGCGGCATTGCGCTCTCCAATGGCGACCGGCTGATCGTCGACCCGATCATTGTCGGCCGCGACGCCGACAAGATCGAGCGGCTGGCCAAGAAGCACAATATTGCCCGTTGGAGCAGCGATCTCGACGCAGCTCTCGCCAACCCCGATGACACAGTGTTCTTCGACGCCGGCACCACGCTGATGCGCGCCAGCCTGATCGAAAAGGCCTTGGCCGCCGGCAAGCATGTCTATTGCGAAAAGCCGACCAGCGATTCCCTCGACATCGCCGTCAACCTCGCCAAGACCGCTCGCGCCTCCGGCCTCAAGCATGGCGTGGTGCAGGACAAGCTGTTTTTGCCTGGGCTGATGAAGCTCAAGATGCTGCGCGACTCCGGGTTCTTCGGCGACATCCTCTCGGTGCGCGGCGAGTTTGGCTATTGGGTGTTCGAGGGCGATTGGCAGCCCGCCCAGCGCCCGAGCTGGAATTACCGCAAGGCCGATGGCGGCGGCATCATCCTCGATATGCTGTGCCACTGGCGCTATGTGCTCGATAATCTGTTCGGTGAGGTCAAGGCGGTCTCGTGCCTGGGCGCCACGCACATTCCCGAGCGCGTCGACGAGAAGGGCAACCGCTACAAGGCCGATACCGACGACGCGGCCTATGCCACATTCGAGCTGGAAGGCGGGGTGATCGCCCAGATCAATTCGAGCTGGACCACCCGCGTCCGCCGCGATGATCTCGTCACCTTCCATGTCGATGGCACGCATGGCTCGGCCGTGGCGGGCCTTCACAAATGCTGGAGCCAGCATCGCGTCAACACGCCCAAGCCGGTATGGAACCCCGACCAGCCCCAGACCATGAACTTCTTCAACGATTGGGAAGAAGTGCCGGACAATTGGCCGGCCCAGAACGGCTTCAAGGCGCAGTGGGAAATGTTCCTCCGCCATGTCGCCGAAGACGCGCCATGGGACTATGGCCTCGAAGCCGGCGCCAAGGGCGTGCAGCTGGCCGAACTGGGCCTCAAAAGCTGGGCCGAACGCCGCTGGCTCGACGTGCCGAAGCTGGAATTCTAAGAGGGGCCAAAGGCCCCCTCACCCGGCCCCAAGGGGCCGACCTCTCCCCCAAAGGGAGAGGTGTCGCAAGACCAGTCCATGTGCCCTCTTCACCTCTCCCTTTGGGGGAGAGGTCGGCGCGCAGCGCCGGGTGAGGGGGCCTTCAAGAGGCGCACCATGACCAGCATCAACCTGCCCAATCCAGACCGTTCCATCACGCCCTACACGCTCACCGGGGAGCCCATCCCCTTCGTCAAGCACAAGGCCAGTGACTTCAACCGCATCGCCTACGCCGCTGCCCATGTGGTGGCCGATCCGCTGGCGAACAACGATCCTTGGCTTACGCCAGCCATCGATTGGGACACGACCCTCAAATTCCGCCATCGCCTCTGGGATCTCGGTCTCGGCGTCGCCGAAGCCATGGACACCGCCCAGCGCGGCATGGGCCTGACCTGGACGGACGCGCAGGAATTGATCCGCCGCGCCCAGGCCGAAGCCCGCACTCGCGACGACGCACTCATCGCCTATGGCGCGGGCACCGACCATCTCGCGCCCGGCCCCGATGTCACGATCGACCAGATCATCGCCGCCTATGAAGAACAGGTCGGCTTTGTCGAAGCCGAAGGCGGCCGCGTCCTCCTGATGGCGAGCCGCGCGCTGGCCGCCGCCGCCAAGTCACCCGACGACTACGCCAAGGTCTATAGCCGCATCCTGAGCCAGGTGAAGCAGCCGGTGATCATGCATTGGCTGGGCGAAATGTTCGATCCGGCCTTGGCCGGCTATTGGGGCAATGTCGACCATGACGCCGCCATGGATGTCTGTCTCGACGTCATCGCCGCCAATGCCGACAAGGTGGACGGCATCAAGATTTCCCTGCTCTCGGCGGAAAAGGAAATCGCCATGCGCCGCCGCCTGCCCGCTTCGGTCAAGATGTATACCGGAGATGATTTCAACTATGCCGAACTGATCGCTGGCGATGATCAGGGTTATTCCCACGCCCTGCTCGGCATTTTCGACGCCATCGCCCCAGCCGCCTCGGCGGGGCTGGCTGCGCTGGGCCGTGGCAATAGCAACAAGTTCTTCGACCTGCTTGAACCCACCGTGCCGCTCAGCCGGCATATCTTTGCCGCCCCCACCCGGTTCTACAAAACCGGCGTGGTCTTCCTCGCCTATCTCAATGGCCTGCAGGACCACTTCCAGATGATCGGCGGGCAGCAATCGACCCGCTCGGTGCAGCATTTGAGCGAGCTGTTCCGGCTCGCTGACAAGGCGCGGGTTTTGAGTGACCCGGAATTGGCCGTAAAGCGCATGACTGCGGTGCTCAACGTTAACAGTGTGTTAGCATAATGACCCAGCGTGCTATCTCTTTGAACCTGGCCACCACCCGCCAGGTCTGGGGCTTCAAGGAAGCCGTGGACGGGTGCCTGAAAGCCGGAATCACGGCCATTTCCCCCTGGCGCGACCAGATCGCCGCCATTGGTCTGGACGAAGCCGCCCGCATCGTTCGCGACAACAAAATCCAGGTCACCGGCGTCTGCCGCGGCGGCATGTTCCCCGCTGAAACCGCCGCCGGACGGCAGGCCAATATCGACGACAATCTACGGGCCATCGACGAAGCGGCCGCGCTTAATGCCGATTGCCTCGTACTGGTTGTCGGTGGATTGCCCGGGAGTTCCAAGGACTTAGCAGGTGCCCGCCAGATGGTCAGCGACGGTATCGCCGCCATGCTGCCCCATGCCAAAGCCTCGGGCGTCAAGATCGCGATCGAGCCGCTGCACCCCATGTATGCCGCCGACCGCGCCTGCGTGAACACCATCGATCAGGCGCTCGATATCTGCGAAACGCTGGGCGAAACCGTCGGCGTCGCCATTGACGTCTACCATGTCTGGTGGGACCCAAGGCTGGCCCAGGCCATTGCCCGCGCCGGCCGCATGAACCGGATTTTCGCCCACCACATCTGCGATTGGCTGGTGCCCACCAAGGACATGCTGCTCGATCGCGGCATGATGGGCGACGGCGTCATCGACCTGCCAGGCATCCGCCAAATGATTGAAGATGCCGGGTTTTTTGGGCCGCAGGAAGTGGAAATCTTCTCCGCCGACAATTGGTGGAAACGCCCGGGCGACGAGGTCCTCGCCGTGATCAAGGACCGCGTCGCCACGGTCTGCTAGACCCGGTTATAGGCCAGCGTCTGGCACAAAATGCCAGCGCGGCAACCCTGGATTTCGATCGTATCGGGGCCGGTCTGGGTAATGGTGGCATCGGCGGTCAGCCCGCCGGCGCTCAGCGAACCCTTCCATTCATTGGGAGCGGTTTGCTGGGCCTGCATCACCTGCTTGCCCACAAAAGCCAGGTTTTCCTCGGTGGCCGATTCACCCTCGAGATTGGTCAGCACGCCACAAAGATCGGTGCCGGATTCCCCGCACAGGGTGAAGCTGAACGAGGTGCCGTATTCATCGACAAAATCCCCGCTGGGATCGGCCGCAAGGGCTGCCTCGCCTTCGGCCGCGGGCGCTGCATCCTGGGCGAAAGCGGGGATGGACGTGGCCAAGAGCAGGCCGGCGACAAGACCAGTTTTCAGAAATTGCATGGGTTTGCTCCATTCACAACAACGCCCGCCCCACGCAGTCGCTTGTTTGCTTGATGGGTTTCCCAACGCAGTCCGGTGGCAAGGGTTGCGCCCGCCGTGACAATGTGATGATCAGCGGCGGAAGGTCGCCGCGATTTCGATATGGGTGGATTGGGTGAACTGGTCCACCGCCACCAGATCGCTCATGGCATAGCCGGCCCCCACCAAGATCGCCGCATCGCGGGCGAAAGTTCTGCTATCGCAGGCGACCATCACCACGGTTCTCACCTTGGACTTGGCCAATTCGCGCACCTGCGCCTCGGCGCCGGCACGAGGCGGGTCGAGCACCACTGCCTCATAAGGCAATTCAAACCGGGTGAGCGGATCGCGGAACAGATCGCGCGGCTTGGCAGTGATTTCGCGCAGGCCCTTGGTGAAGCGGCGCGCCTTATCGAGCGCCAGAATGCTAGCCTTGTCGCTGTCGAAAGCCGAAACCGGCCGCTGCTCGGCCAGCCGCAGGGCAAAGGGGCCAATGCCGCAGAACAGATCAGCCACGCTCTTGGCCTTGCCGACGGCGTTGAGGACGTAGTCGGACAGGATGGTTTCGGCGGCTTCGGTGGCCTGCAAAAAGCTGCCAATGGGCAGCTCGACCTGAGCGCGGCCCATGGCAATGATGGGGGCCTGTGCTTGCAGGATCATTTCGCCATTGAGCGCCAGTCGCGCCAGCCGGAAGCGGCCGACCAGCGGCTGCAGCCGATCGGCGCGGGCCTGTTTTTTCTCGGTGCGGACGGCGACGTCGAGACCGGTGACGCTGGCGGTAAAGCTCACGTCGGCTTCGCCCACAGCGGCCATGACGGCACGGGCAATGTCCGGCGCGCGGGCCAGTTCAGGCATCAGAATCGGGCAGGCATCGAGGTCATGCACCTGATGGCTGCGCAGCCGCATATAGCCGGCGCCTTCCTTGCGGGCATGCAGCGTCGCGCGGCGGCGGCCATTGCCGGCGGCGTCGATAAAACGGGTGACCTGGTGGTCCAGTCCGGCAAAGCGCAGTGGCGTTTCGACTAGCCCGATCTTGAATGCCTCGTAACTCGCTCTGTCCATATGCTGCAGCTGGCAGCCGCCACAGGCGCCGAAATGCGGGCAGAATGGGGTGATGCGGTTGGCCGCCGGCTCGAGCACCGAGACCAGCGTGCCGCGATCGCCATCGGCGGTGATCTCCACCATTTCGCCGGGCAGGGTCAGCGGCACGAAGATCTTGAAACCGTCGATCTCGGTGACACCCTCGCCCTTATGGCCGAGGCTGGTAATGTGTGTGGTGATGGTCATGAACGTCCGGGGCTTGCTGACGGGTTCAGTAGCCTTTTGCGGGCGGCGTGTGAAGGGCGGGGGTTTTGAGCCCCCTCCCCGGCTTAATGCAGCGGCCGGCTCGCCCATTCGAGCAGGCTCGCCAAGCCGACAAACGGAACGCCCGCATGTTCACTGAGCCCCGAGGCGCAGGTGGAGACGGTCGACACGCCCAGCGTGCAGCCTGCCGGTATGTCGTTTTTGGCGAAGCGGGTGGCGTGCTTGTTGAGTTCGGGGAAGAACAGGCCCTTGTCGCCGGCATAGCCGCAGCACGTGACGGAGCTGAGCACCGCAATATCCTCGGCACAGGCGCGGGCGATGGCCTCGGTGGAGGGTTGCTCCTTGAGGCGCTGGGCCGAACAATTGTGATGGACCGCGACCGTCGGCAGCTTCTGCGTGATGGTCAGGCGCGGCAGCACATGCGTGACGAGGAATTGCGCCGAATCGAGCACCGGCGCATCGCCGGGGAACTCCTTGAGATGCTTGGCGCAGGTGGAAGCGTCGGTGACGACCGATATCGCGCCGCCATCGCTGAGGGCGGAGAGTTCGCGCTTGAGCGCGCCGCCCACCTCAGTTGCCTGTTCGGGAAAGCCCTTGGACTGGAAGGGCTGGCCGCAGCATTGACCATTCAGATGCTCCGGCATGGTGACATCAAACCCGGCCCGATCGAGCAAAGCCAGCATGGCGTCAGTAACCGGCAGCAGGTTTTTATCCGTTTGTGGCGTTCCAAACATGCGGCTGGCGCAGGAGGGAAAATAGACGATTCTTTGGCGGTCGCCTTGCGCAATGGGTACGGGGAAGCCGGTGTCGCGCGGATCATCGCGTGAGATTTTCGCTGGTGCCTTGGGCGCGCCGGGGCCGTGGCGCAGGGCGCGGGAGAGGCGCGGAATGCGGTTACCGGTGGCGCGGCGGGCGGTTTCGGTGATGGCCTCCAGCGCGGGCGCGGGGATGATGGTGCGCGAGACATCGGCCAAGGCAACGCCGCCGCGCATAAAGGCCTCGAGGCTGCCGGTGTGATCGGCAGCAAAGCCGGCGACCGAGCGGGATGTGCTGCCGCGCCGCTGGCCGCGTTGGCCGATGATCATGGTGCCGGTTTCGATGCCGACGGGGCAGCGCAGGGAACAGAGGTTACAGGCCGCGCAAGTGTCTAGGCCCGGATATTGGAAATCGCGGTCAAATATCGCCAGCCGTTCGGGGTCTTCGCCGGTGGCGCGCAGGCGTTCGCGCTCGCGGGTGACGGCGATGCGCTGGCGGGGCGAGAGCGTCATCTGGTGGCTGGGGCAGGCCGGTTCGCAGAAGCCGCATTCGATGCACATGTCCACCAATTCGTCGGCCAGCGGCATGACCTTGAGGTTCTTGATATGCACCTTGGCATCGGCATTGAGCAGCACGCCGGGATTGAGCAGGTTTTCGGGGTCGAACAGGGCCTTGATCTGGTGCATGAGGCCATAGGCTTTGGAGCCCCATTCGGCCTCGACAAAGGGGGCGATGGCGCGGCCGGTACCGTGCTCGGCCTTGAGCGAGCCGCCGAACTGGATCGAGACCAGATCGGACAGAGCCTTGGAAAACATATCGAATTTTTCCGCTGCGCCGGGCGCTGCGAAATCGTCGCTCATCTGGAAATGCAGGTTTCCTGCCAAGGCGTGGCCGAAAATGATGGCATCTTCATAGCCGTGGTCGTCGAGCAAGTTGCGCATGGCGATGACGAATTCGGCCAGCCGCTCGATGGGTGCGGCCACGTCTTCGGTGAGCATGGAGGTGCCCTTGGGACGGGCAGCGCCGCCCGAGGCGAAGAAGCCCTTGCGGATGTCCCAAAGGGCGTGGGAGCGGGCTTCGTCGGTCGAAAAATCGATATGGGTCGCGCCATTGGCCGAGAGGATGGCAACGGCTTTTTCGACTTCTGTTGCAAGCTCTTGCGCGGTGGGGGCGGTGACGTCGATCAGCACGGCGGGGGAGGTTTCGGTGAGCCAGGGCAGCAGCGGCGCCATGGGGGCGAGATGCTCCACCGTAGCCAAAGCGCGGCGCTCGATATATTCGGCGGCGGTGACACCAGTTGTCACCTGCACCCCGTTATTGGCTAACACACTGATAGCACTGGCAGCAGCATAAGGGTCCGGAAAGGGCACCAATGCGGTCGATTTGAAGGGATGCTCGGGGACCGTATTGTAGGTCACTTCGGAAACGAAGCCGAGCGTGCCTTCCGAGCCCACCATGAGGTGGATCAGGATATCGAGCGGGTCGTGATAATCGACCAGCGCATTGAGCGAATAGCCGACCGTGTTCTTGATGCGGTATTTCTTTTTGATCAGCGCGACCAGGTCGGGATCGGCCATGACCTGATGGTGCAGGTCGTGGATGGCGTCGAGCATGGCGGCGTGGCTGATGCGGAAGGCGTCGCAGGAGGCGGGATCGCCCGAATCGAGTGCGGTGCCATCGGCCAGCACGATCCGGAGGCGCGCCATGGTGTGATAGGTGTTCTGGGCAACGCCGCAGCACATGCCCGAGGAATTATTGTTGACCACGCCGCCAATCTTGCAGGTGGCCTGGCTGGCCGGATCGGGGCCGATCTTGCGGTCGAATTTTTTGAGCGCGGCATTGGCCTGGGCGACGATGATCGCCGGCCCCAGCGTAATCTGGTCAGCGCCGGGATGGATATCGAGCTTGCGCCAGCCATCGCCCAACACGGCCAGCACGCCATCGGTGACGGCCTGGCCCGACAGCGAAGTGCCGGCGGCGCGGAAGGTCAGCGGCAGCTGCTCGGCGCGACAGGCCTTGATCACCGCGCGCACCTCATCCTCGGAATTGATGAAGACCACGGCGGCCGGCACCAGCCGGTAGGAACTGGCGTCGCCACTCCAGGCATAGGTCATCAAAGGATCGGTGAACATGCGCCCGCCAATTTGCCCCTTGAGGCGGGCGACAAGGCGCTCGCCGGCCGCGATGCGATCGGGCGTGGGCTGATGGACGGGGGAGGGCGAGAGGACGGCTTGCTGCATGGTGGCGAGGCTAACATGTCAGCTGGCAAGAGCGGAAGAGGTATTAGATAGGTATTATGGGGCGCCGGTCGTTACGACGCCCCATTGCTTGCTCAGATATCGACGTCGTCTTCGCCAAGCGCCTCGATCTGGGCGGCGGCGTGGAGCAGGATATCGGCGGCTTCGCGCTGCTGCTCGGGCGAGCCGGCGCGGGCCTTTTTGAGCGCGGCCTTGAGATCGCGGCGGGCATCGTTGAGCTCGGGCACGACATCGCGCAGGTCGCGATCGGCGGCGGGCTCATGGCCGCCGGGACCGAAGCCGAAGCCACGACCGCGGTGATGTGGATGGTTGCCGGCATCGGGGCCCTGTTCGCGGTTGAACGGCCAATCGGCCTTGGCGAATTCACGGAAGCGGTTCATCTGCTCGCCGGCTTTGGCCAGGAATGACAGGGTCGATTCAATGGCTTCGCGATTATCGGCCAGGTGGGTGCGGCCCTCATCGGTGATGGTATAGAGCTTTTTATTGCCATCGGCCTGCGAGGTCACGTAGCCGGCTTCCTCAAGGAAAGTCAGCGCCGGATAGACGATGCCGGGGCTGGGCGAATAGAAGCCGCCCGATTTTTCCTCGATGGCCTTGATCAGATCATAGCCATGGCGGGGTTGCTGCTCGATGAGATAGAGCGCCACCAGCCGCAGATCGCCCGAGGCAAGCATGCGCCCGATGCGGAAATTGCCGCCCATATTGCCCCAGCCATCGCCGCCGACGCCGCCGGCGAACTGTCCCCAACTGCGGCGGGCCATGGCTTCAAGCCGACGCCAATTGGGCTCTCCATCGCGCCAATATTGTCCCATAATGTGTCTCCGATATATCTTGGATTGCGTTGACAGCTAAGATCGGCGTGGTTCGTGGCGATTTCAAGATATATCTTACGATTGTTTTTGGTGGGGTGTTGTGTGCGCGAATTTGCTCTGGCGTATTGCATTTGCCTACACAAATGCATAAATAGCTGATGCTAACGATTGCGGGCCTTGATTGGGATGACGGCAACTGGCCCAAATGCGGCAAGCACGGCGTATCGCAGGATGAGATAGAGAGCCTGTTTGTCGGCGAGCCGGGTGTTTACCCAGATCCTAAAACGGGCGAGCTTCGTTATCGCGCCATCGGGAAAGTTGCCTCGGGCCGATATGTATTTGCTGCCTTTACGCTGAGGCAGCGCGAGAACGGGCTATTCATCCGTCCGATCAGCGCCCGCTACATGCATGACAAGGAGATCAGACGCTATGAGCAAGGACAAACTTAAGGCCATGCCGGTGCTATCGAGCGATGCAGAGGCGGAGGCTTTTGTCGAGACGGCCGATCTCAGCGAATACGATCTATCCGGCTTCAAGCCGACACGTTTCGAATTTGAAAAGAAGGCAGCGGCGCTCAATATGCGCATTCCGCAATCCCTGCTCGACGCCCTCAAGGACCGGGCGGCCACCAAGGGCGTACCATTCACGCGCTACGTGCGCATGTTGATCGAGCGGGATCTGGCAGAGGCGTCCAAGCGCTGACGCGCCTGGCTGAATGACAAAGGGAAGGCCCTCACCCGGCCCAAGCGGGCCGACCTCTTCCCCAAGGGAGGGGCGCGAGGCTAGATCTTGACCTTTTCGTAGTGCGAGGGATCGGCCTTGAACGAGGTGGGGTCGGCAAGGCTGGCGTCGCGGTCAAATTGGCCGTGTTTGCGGAAGCGGTACATATAGGTGGGCAGGATAGTATCCATGGAGGTGGGCGCGATGCCGATGCCGGCCAGGGTGCGTTTTTCCTTGATGGCGGTTTCGGACACTACATTGTCGACGCCCAGCAGATCGACCCGATCGGCGGTCAGCAGCGGGGGGAAGGGCAGGATGGCGAGCGGGGCGGCCAGCACCTTGGCAAAGCCGGGCGACAGCGTCAGCAGCGAATTCTTGCGGCCGGCTTCGCGCAGGATGCGCTGTAACAGGGCACGGTGGGTTTCCACAATCGGCCCGCCCAATTCGTAAATCCGGCCGGTCTTGAGCTCGCCCTCGGCGGCCTTGGCAAAAGCCTGGGCGACATCGCCGACATAGACGGGCTGGAAGCGCGTATCACCCCCGATCAGCGGCAGGGCCGGGAACAGCCGGGCCAGGCCGCCCATCAGATTGAAGAAGCTGTCGTCGCGGCCGAACATGATGGAGGGCCGGAAAATGACGGCATTGGGGAAGGCCGCAAGCACGGCGGCTTCGCCCTCGAGTTTGGAGCTGGCATAGGCGCTGACCGCGGCGGCCTGGTCGGCGCCGAGCGCCGACATATGCACCAGGGCTGCGGCGCCTGCGGCCTTGGCGGCAGCGGCAATCAGCCCGGCTCCTTCGGTATGGACCGCCTTGAAGGTCTGGGCGCCGCGTTCATAGCCGATGCCCGCCAGATTGATGACGATATCGGCCTTGGCGACGGCGCGGACGATGGAGGCCTGGTTGCGCACATTAGCCTGGATGGGCAGAATCTGGCCGACCATGCCCAGGGTCTTGAGGTGTCCGGCCAGGTCCGGCCGGCGTACGGCGACGCGGATGCGATGGCCCTTATCGGCCAGCAATTGCACGATCTGGGTTCCCACGAAGCCGGAACCGCCAAAGATGGTGACGAGTTTGGGTTCGATCCTGTCCATGCAAAAGCTCCGGCAAATGGCGCGAGGGGCGCGCGGCAAGTTGGCTCGGGTTCTAGCGCAGGCAGGGCGTGGCTGTCGAGGGCATCGAGCACGGAACGGGCTTGACTCCGGGCTCGGTATGTTCTTGGTTTGTTCGAAGCAGCAGAGGAGATTTTGCCATGAGCGAAGCCAGGACGTATCACGGGCAATGCCATTGCGGCGCCGTGCGGTTTACCGCCAATACCGCGCTTGACGGGCTGATGGATTGCAATTGCTCGCGTTGCCGGCGGCTGGGCTGGATTTTGCAGCCGGTGCCGGCGGACGAATTCGTCTTGCTGAGCGGGGCGGACAAGCTGGTCCCCTATCACTTCAATACCGATAGAATCGATCACCTGTTCTGCAGCCATTGCGGCATCGAATCGTTTGCGCGCGGGGAAGATGGGAGTGGCAAAGCCACGGTCATGATCAATGTGAACTGCCTCGATGACGCCCCGGCAGTGGACCGCAACACGATCAGGCACTGGGACGGCGCGAACTTTTGAGGGTAGCTGCGAAAGCCCGTTGACAAGCGTCGGCTTGCACCCTAGTTACACCGCCACTTGCCCAGATGGCGGAATTGGTAGACGCGCACGGTTCAGGTCCGTGTACCGCAAGGTGTGGAAGTTCGAGTCTTCTTCTGGGCACCAAGTTTAAGCGCCGGTCACGACGGAAGTCGTGGCCGGCGCTTCGCTTTTCCGGGAGCCGCCTTTCCAATGCCCTCTTGCTGTGCCAAGAGGAACGGAACGCGCAATTTTCGAGACGTCCCATGGCCATAAGACTGCATCGCGGCGATCTGCCTGACCTTTCCCGCTATGGCAGGGAAGTCGCCATCGACACCGAGACCATGGGCCTTGATCCCCATCGTGACCGGCTCTGCGTGATCCAGCTATCGCCCGGCGATGGCAGCGCCGATGTGGTGCAGATCCCCCAGGGCAGCAATGAGGCGCCCAACCTGGTCAAGCTGCTGGGCGACCCTGCCGTCACCAAGATTTTCCACTATGCGCGCTTTGACGTAGCCGTGCTCAAGAACCGCTTTGGCGTGGTGACCGGGCCGATCTATTGCACCAAGATCGCGTCCAAACTGGTGCGGACCTATACCGACCGGCATGGGCTGAAGGATCTGGTGCGCGAACTGCTCAACGTGGACCTGTCCAAGCAGCAGCAGAGCTCGGACTGGGGGACGGACAAGCTCAGCGATGCCCAGCTCGATTATGCGGCCTCCGACGTGCTCTATCTGCATGATTTGAAGCGGCATCTCGATCGCATGCTGCAGCGCGAAAACCGCACCGAATTGGCCCGGCAATGTTTTGATTTCCTCAAGACGCGGTGCGAGCTTGATCTGTTGGGCTGGGACGAAACCGATATTTTCGCCCATAGCTGAGAGCCAAGGGGTTGCGATGACAATCCATACCGACGCACCGGAACGGCTGGCCACTTATCGGCGCCTGGTGCGGCGCAACCGGATCGTGTCGATCCTGCGCGTCGGCGTGCCCGCTTTGGGGGCGCTGACGCTGGTGCTGCTGGCCGGCCAGATTTATCTGTCCAGTATCGGTGCCCGCTTCGGGGTCGGCCAGATTTCGGTGACGCGCGACGGGGTTTCCGTGGATGCTCCCGAATATGCCGGCCTGCTCGATGATGGCGCCGCCTATCGCGTCACGGCCAGCGCGGCGCGGGCGGCGATGAACGCAACCGACCGGATCGAATTGAGCGACGCCGTGCTCGAAGTGGACCGCACCAGCGGCGTGTCGATGCGCGCCAGCTCGAACGCGGCGCTACTCGATACCACCAATCAGATAGTCTTTATCGATGGGGTGGCCCATTTCACCGACACGACCGGCACCAAGGGCGTATTCGAGCAATCGGAATTCGACTGGACCCGATCGGTGCTGACCGCCAAGGGGCCGGTGAGCATTAATTATTCCGACGGCAGCGATATCAAGGCTGCCGGCATGGTCTATGATGCCAAACAGCAGACCTGGACATTTACCAGGGCCATCGTCACCCTGCCTTCGACCCCTGGAGAAACCATCCCATGATGCCGCGCCTCCTGCTTGCCATGAGCTTGCTGTTGCTGGCCAGTCCGGCCTGGGCGCAGCAAAAGGTTGAGATCACCGCCGACAAGTTCACCATCGAGGAAACCAAGCGGGAAGCCGTGTTCGACGGCAATGTGGTGGTCAAGCACCCCACGGTGACCGTGTGGGCGCCCCATGTGGTGGCCATTTATGGCGAAGGCGGCACCAATGACATCAAGAGCTTCGAGGCCACCGGCGACGTCAAGCTGGAGACCAAGGACCAGACCGCGACCGGCCAGCGCGCCGTGTTCACCCCCTCCGATCAATTGCTGCGGCTGACCGGCAATGTGGTGGTGATCAATTCGGGCGGCACGGTCAATTCGAGCGAATTGGTGGTGAATCTTGAAACCAATGTGTCGACCTTTTCCAGCACTGGCGGCGGACGGGTGACCGGGGTCTTCAACTCGCAATGAATGATGAAGCGGCAAAATCGCGGGTCGACCAGACCGGCTGGCTCGTAGCGCATAGCCTGGCCAAGAGCTTTGGCAAGCGCAGCGTGGTGCGTGATGTGTCGCTGGCGGTGCGGCGCGGCGAGGCCGTGGGGCTGCTGGGGCCCAATGGCGCGGGCAAGACCACCGTTTTCACCATGATCATGGGGCTGGTAAAGCCCGATAGCGGCGATATCCGGCTCGATGGCAGACCGATTACCCATTTGCCGCTGTTCCAGCGCGGCCAATTGGGCATTGGCTATCTGCCGCAGGAGCCCTCGATTTTCCGTGGGCTCAGTGTCGCCGGCAATATCATGGCGGTGCTGGAAAACCACGTGAAGGGCAAGGCGGCGCGCCAGGCGCGGCTAGAATCCCTGCTCGAGGAATTTTCCATCCAGCACCTGGCCAAGGCCAATGCATTAGCCTTGTCGGGCGGGGAGCGCCGGCGCGTCGAAATCGCCCGGGCGCTGGCCGCCGATCCGGTTTTCATGCTGCTTGACGAACCCTTTGCGGGCGTTGATCCGATTGCGGTGGCCGAGGTCAAGGCGCTGGTCAAGCAATTGACCCGCCGCGGCATTGGCGTGCTGATCACCGATCATGCGGTGCGCGAAACGCTGGGCCTGGTCGACCGCGCCTATGTCATCCATGGCGGCAAGGTGATGATCCAGGGGCGGCCCGAAACCATCAGCGCCGACCCCGATGCGCGCCGGGTCTATCTGGGCGAGAATTTCGAGATCTAGCCGCAGTCCGGCACTTGGCACGGAACTTGCCCTATCGCTTGCCCCCTGCCGCGAAATGAGGCATGGTGCCGCCGGGAAGTGGCCGGAAACGGCCGGGATTTTTGCAATTCAGGGACGGATGGATGGCACTTTCGCCGCGGCTCGAATTTCGGCAGGCTCAAAGCCTGACGCTGACGCCGCAATTGATGCAGTCGATCCGGCTGCTGCAATTGAGCCATCTGGAACTCAACGATTTCGTCGATGCCGAATTGCTGCGCAATCCGCTACTCGAGCGCGAGGACGGGGCCGAGCCGGGCGAAACCGAACCCACTGAAGTGCCCGAGCGCACCACCGAAATCAGCGCCTATGAGGATACGGTGGAGCGGGGCGAGCGCATCCAGGATGCCGGCTCGATTGCCGATGGTTATGATACGGCGGTCGAGAATGTGTTTCCCGACCAGGCGGCGCAGGACCAGTTGATTCCCACCAGCCGGCTCGACCGCAATGGGGCCAGCGAAGGCGGGGACGCGCCCGATATCGATCAATTCGTCGCCTCGCGGCCCTTGCTTTCCGAGCATCTGGAGGCGCAGGCTAATCTGATCCTGCGCATGCCCGCCGACCGGATGATTGCGCGCCATCTGATCGATAATCTCAATGAGGCGGGCTATCTGGCGGTTGAACTCGACAGCATTGCCGAATTGCTGGGGGCCGAACTGGCCGATGTGGAGGCGGTGCTGGGGGCGCTGCAGGGCTGCGATCCGGTGGGGGTATTTGCCCGCACTGTGCCGGAATGCCTTGCCATGCAATTGCGGGAGCGTGACCGGCTCGACCCGATGATGCAGGCGCTGCTCGACAATATCGGACTGCTAGCCGAGCATAATGTGGCGGGGCTATTGCGGGCGGTGGGCTGCGATCGCGAGGATCTGGCCGACATGCTGGGCGAAATCCGCCGGCTCGATCCCAAGCCCGGGCTGGCCTTTGACAGCGGGCCGATCGAGGCGGTGGTGCCCGATGTGTTCGTGCGGCCGGGGCCGGATGGGGCCTGGCAGATCGAGCTCAATACCGAAGTGCTGCCGCGCGTGCTGGTCAATCGCGTTTATTATACCAGTGTCACCAAAAAGACCCGTGAGCCGGCCGAAAAGGCGTTCCTGTCCGATTGCCTCGCCACCGCCAATTGGCTGACCAAGAGCCTGGACCAACGGGCGCAGACGATTTTGAAAGTAGCGGCGGAAATCGTGCGGCAGCAGGATCAGTTCCTGCTGCATGGCATTGCCCATTTGCGGCCGATGACGCTCAAAATGGTGGCCGAGACCATCGACATGCATGAATCGACCGTCAGCCGGGTGACCTCGAACAAATATATCGCCACGCCACGCGGCCTGTTCGAGATGAAATATTTCTTCACCACCGCGATTGCCTCAAGCACTGGCGGTGGGGATCACTCGGCCGAGGCAGTGCGCCACCGCATTCGCCAGTTGATCGAGGCCGAGGCGATCAGCGACGTGCTCTCGGACGACACCATTGCCGAGCTGCTGCACAAGGAGCAGGGCATCGAGCTGGCGCGGCGCACTGTCGCCAAATATCGCGAGGGCATGAATATTCCCTCCTCGGTGATCCGCCGCCGGCAGAAGAAGAATCTGGAGCATGCCGGCTAAGTAGCCTTTGCGATTGCCCAATATGGGGCGGAGCCCCTATGGTCCCTGTGGGCAAAAGTGGGACGAATCGCGCGCCTGCTGCCACCGGATTTGAGTGTGCATGAGCAAGGCGGCGGAAACCAAGACGATCCATTCCCGGTCTGGATCCCGCTCGATCATATTCTATCTGCTGGTGCTGGCCTTTGCCGGCGTCGTGCCGAGCTTTCTGTTCGCCGGCATCCTGATCCAGCGCAATCAGGCGGCGCAGGAAAGCACTGTCGAAACCCTGATCGTGGCGACGTCGCGCTCCATCGTGCAGGCCATGGAACGCGAAATCGCCGCCAATATCACCACATTGCGCGTGCTGGCCGCCTCCCCTGCCCTGCGCGCCGGCGATTATCGCAGCTTTTACGATGCCAGTGTCGTGGCGCTGGCCGGCACCAATGCCAATCTGTTCATCGTCAATCCCGATTTCAGCACCTTTGCCAGTACGCGCGAGCCATTCGACAGCCCGCCCAGAACCACCAATGACATACCCTCCAGCGAGCGCGCCTTTGCCGGCACCGAACCGGTGGTCACCGACCTGGTGTTTGGCGCGGTGTCGCGGCAATGGGTCTACAATATCCTCTTGCCGGTCGATCTGGGGCCGGAGGGCACCAAGCTCATCGCGCTCAACCAACCCGCCAGCAATTTTGCCGGAGCGCTGTCGGCCAATAGCCTGCCCCAAGGTTGGAACACGGCCCTGCTCGACAATGAAGGCCGGATCATCGCCGCCACGCCCGGAGTGGGCGAAGCGGGTGAGGATTTTACCCCGTTCAACGCCATGGCGCAGGCCTTCTCGCTGGGCTGGCAGCATCTGGATACCAATCAGGGCGCCGCTTTGGGCGTGATCCAGCGCTCGGTCACCACCGGCTGGCGGCTGGTGGCCTGGGCGCCGGTGTCGAGCATTTCCCAGCCCTTGCTCATTGCCGTGTTGATGCTGATCGCCGGCGGCATCGTGCTGCTCGGGCTGATCCTGGCAGCCCTGTTCTGGGGCAGCAAGCGCATCGGCAGCTCGGTGCGGGGTCTGGCACGGGATGCGCGGCGGCTGGGCGCGGGCGAGCCGGTGGTGGCCAAGCCTTATCCGGTCTCGGAAATTGCCGAAGTGTCCGAGGCGCTGGAACAGGCTTCCGAGGCCCGCCAGGCGGCCGAGCGCGAGGTGCGGTTCCTGCTGCGCGAACTGGCGCATCGCTCCAAGAACCAGATGACCGTGATTGCCGCCATGGCCAAGCAGACGGCCCGCGGCGCCACTGACCTGCCCAGCTATGTGCAGGCTTTCGAGCGGCGCATTCTGGGATTGGCCCGCTCCACCGACCTGTTGCTCACCCATGGCACGGCCGGCGTGCTGCTGGGTGAATTGATCGAACACCATATCGAGCCGTTCCGCCCGGTTACGGCCGGAAGGGTGCAGATTGCCGGCCCCGCCGTGCGGCTCAATGGCCAGGCAGCGCAGACCCTGGGCATGGCCGTGCATGAACTGGCCACCAATGCGGTCAAATACGGCGCCTTTCTCGATGACGAAGGGCATTTGTCGGTGACCTGGCAAAGGGATGGCGAACGGCTCGAGCTGGTCTGGCGGGAAACCCTTGTCAGGACGCTGGAGGCGAGCGAGCGCAGCGGCTTTGGCACCACGGTGCTCAAATCCATGGTCGGGCGGGCGCTGAATGCCGAGGTCGAGCGGATCTATCACGCCGATGGGCTGGAGTGGCGCTTCGCCATTCCGCTCGCGGGCATCGATCCGGCGCTGGCCCCTGCCCCCGCCGACGAGCCTGATTCGGAATAAATTCTGGCGTTATCCCCCGCTTTGCCCTATATGCAGCCCCAAGTTCGGCGCCTTTGCGGGCACCGGGCGTCAATGGCCCTGCCTGGACGACATCCCGGCCGGGGCGACCCAATCCTCCTTTGAAAGGATATTTCCGATGTCGATTACGCCCGAGCGCAAGACTGCTCTGATCCAGGAATACGCAACCAAGCCGAACGATACGGGTTCGCCCGAAGTGCAGGTTGCCATCCTCTCCGAGCGCATTGCCAACCTCACCGAGCACTTCAAGGATCACGGCAAGGACAACCATTCCCGCCGCGGCCTGCTCAAGCTCGTTTCGACCCGTCGCAGCCTGCTTGACTATGTCAAGAAGATTGACGACGCCCGTTACAAGACCTTGATCGAAAAGCTCGGCCTGCGCCGCTAAGCGCAGCTTCTGAACTTGCGAATGCGGAAGCCATTTCCGCATTCGCCTTTGCCGCCATTCCGACCCGTTCACCGGGAGAGCGGAATGGGGCGCCAGCGTAGACCGGCAAGTGCCGGAGCATGGCAGGATTATTGGCCGCTTCCCTGGGGAGCTGCTTGTTGTCTTGCCCATGTTTCGTCCTAGCCAGCCGTAACAGTGCCTGATTTTGAGCCTTTTGCGCACATGGGGTGCGTTGGAGGTGCGGGCACACCGGATGAGTTCGCGGGGTTTTGCTACGCCCCCCGCGTTCCCGCTCAGCCGGCAGAATGGAAAGACGATACAATGACGACCATCAATTTCGACCATCATAAAGTCGAGCTCAACTGGGGCGGCCAGCCCCTGACGCTCGAAACCGGCAAGATTGCCCGCCAGGCCGATGGCGCCGTGCTCGCCACCCTGGGTGAAACCGTGCTGCTGGCGACCGTTGTCAGCGCCAAGTCGCCCAAGCCGGGCATCGACTTCTTCCCGCTGACCGTCAACTACCAGGAAAAGTATTTTGCCGCCGGCAAGATCCCCGGTGGTTACTTCAAGCGCGAAGGCCGCCCGACCGAAGCCGAAACGCTGACCAGCCGCCTGATCGACCGTCCGATCCGTCCCCTGTTCCCCGATGGCTACAAGAACGAGACCCAGGTCATCGTGACCGTGCTCCAGCATGACATGGAGAACAATCCGGACGTGCTGGCCATGGTCGCAGCCTCCGCTGCCCTGACCATTTCGGGCGTTCCCTTCATGGGCCCGATCGGCGCTGCCCGCGTCGGTTATGTCGATGGCGAATATGTCCTCAACCTGCCCGTCGACCGCCGCGCCGACAGCAAGCTCGACCTGGTCATGGCCGGCACTGCCGACGCCGTGCTAATGGTTGAATCCGAAGCCAAGGAACTCAGCGAAGAAGTCATGCTGGGCGCCGTGATGTTCGGCCATGCCGAGAGCCGCAAGGTGATCGACGCCATCATCAAGCTGGCGGAACTGGCAGCCAAGGACGCCCGCGATTTCGAGCCGGAAGATCATTCCGCCATCGAAACCGAAATGCTGGGCGTCGTCGAAGCCGACCTGCGTGCAGCCTACAAGCTGACCAAGAAGGAAGAGCGCTACGCTGCCGTCGACGCCGTCAAGGCCGTCGCCAAGGCACACTTTGCCGCTCGCGTCGAAGCCGGTGAACTCTCGGCCGAAGACGTTGGCGCCGTGTTCAAGCACCTGCAGGCCAAGGTCGTGCGCTGGAACGTGCTCGACACCGGCCTGCGCATCGATGGTCGTGACCTCTCGACCGTCCGCCCGATCGTTTCCGAAGTTGGCGTTCTGCCCCGCACCCATGGTTCGGCGCTGTTCACCCGCGGCGAAACCCAGGCGCTGGTCGTTGCGACCCTCGGTACCGGCGAAGACGAGCAATATATCGACTCGCTCGAAGGCACCCAGAAGCAGAATTTCCTGCTGCATTACAACTTCCCTCCCTATTCGGTGGGTGAAGCCGGCCGCATGGGTTCGCCCGGCCGTCGTGAAATCGGCCATGGCAAGCTGGCCTGGCGCGCGATCAACCCGATCCGCCCTTCGGTCGAAGAATTCCCCTACACGATCCGTATCGTGTCCGAGATCACCGAATCCAATGGTTCGTCCTCGATGGCAACCGTCTGCGGCACTTCGCTCGCACTGATGGATGCCGGCGTGCCGCTGGCCCGTCCCGTGGCCGGTATCGCCATGGGCCTGATCCTCGAAGGCGAAAAGTTCGCCGTGCTGAGCGACATTCTGGGTGACGAAGATCACCTGGGCGACATGGACTTCAAGGTGGCGGGTACCGATCAGGGTATCACGAGCCTGCAGATGGACATCAAGATCGCCGGCATTACCGAGCAGATCATGCAGATCGCTCTCGGTCAGGCCAAGGACGGCCGTATCCACATCCTGGGCGAAATGGCCAAGGCCATCACCGCGTCCCGTTCGGAAGTGGGCGAGTTCGCTCCGCGCATCGAGACTATCAAGATCCCGACCGAGAAGATCCGTGAAGTGATCGGCACCGGCGGCAAGGTGATCCGCGAGATCGTCGAAAAGACCGGCGCCAAGATCAATATCGACGACGATGGCACGATCAAGATCGCTTCCTCGGACGGCGCGCAGATCGATGCGGCCATCAAGTGGATCAAGTCGATCACCGACGAAGCCGAAGTGGGCGCCATCTATCAGGGCACCGTGGTCAAGACCGCCGATTTCGGCGCGTTCGTCAACTTCTTCGGCGCCAAGGATGGCCTGGTGCATATCTCCCAGCTGGCCGACCAGCGCGTTGCCAAGACCACCGACGTGGTCAAGGAAGGCGACAAGGTCTGGGTCAAGCTGCTCGGCTTTGACGAGCGCGGCAAGGTCCGCCTCTCCATGAAGGTTGTCGATCAGGCAACCGGCAAGGAAATCAAGTCCGAAGAAGCCGCCGCCGAATAATCCGGCTGGCTACACCATTGACGGAAGGCCCGGGTTTTCCGGGCCTTTTCGTTTTTGTGGTAACTTTGCAACAAGCATAAGTGCTTCACTTTCCTGCGAGGAACCGATGGCCTTGCATCCCGTTCGGCAAGTGATGCTTTCCTGCACTATGCAAGTCCGCTTTGGCTGCATAGGTCATTGCTAACTCAACCTAATTGCGTCGTCCCATAGGATTCGCTGTGCTCAATCGCCGTTTGTTCATGATCGGTATGCCCCTCGCCCTGGCCGCCTGCACCACCTCGCGTGCGCCGGTGGTCGAAGAACCCCGTATCGATCCCTATTACCAGGCCATGTATGGCGCCGTGTATAACGAGCCCTTCCCCATCGCCGCGATGGATCTGCGCCGCGTCGACCCGCAATGGTGGCGCCAGGAAGTGGCTTACCCCACCTCCGAGCCGGTCGGCACCATCGTTGTCGATACGCCGGCCCGCTTCCTCTATCTGGTGCTCGAAGGCGGCCGTGCGCTGCGCTACGGTATCGGCGTGGGCAAGACCGAAGCCCTGGTGTTCCGCGGCACCGCCACGATCGGCCGCAAGGCCCAGTGGCCGCGCTGGACGCCCACCCAGTCCATGATCAAGCGCGAACCCGACCGCTACGGCCCCTATGCCGGCGGCATGGAAGGCGGCCCGACCAATCCGCTGGGCCCGCGCGCGCTCTATCTCTACAAGAACGGCCAGGACACGCTGTTCCGCATGCATGGCACGACCGAGCCCTACACCATCGGCACCAATGTTTCCTCGGGCTGTATCCGCCTGATGAACCAGGACATTCTGGACCTCTATGCCCGCGTGCCCACCGGCACCCGCGTCGTGGTGATCAACTAGAACGCCAGCCCTCGGGCCATTATCGCGACAGCGGGGATCCTTGTTTCGGAATCCGTAGTCACCGAAAAAAAGATTGCCGCTGCCGCGACAATGGCCCGGAAATTTCAGAAAGACCCAGCTTGCAAGAGCTGGGTCTTTTGGTTTTTGGGCTTTGGTTGGTAAGGGAGGCTTGGACCCTCCGGCTAATGCGCGGGTTTTCCGAGCCACTAGGCTGAGCTCACACCGGTCCGCACCGTCATTACCCGGCTCGTCCGGGCAATCCATGCCACAGCGCGCGCGGCGCGATGGATTACCCGGACGAGCCGGGTAATGACGATGGAACGGAGATTGGTGATGGCACAGGCGCCCCTGTCGGTGCGTCCGTCCTCACTTGGATCTGCGGCCCGCCAGCGCAGCGCCAGGACCACGGCGGAGCGTCGCAAAGGCGCGTACTCCTATAGGATGCTCAACGACCCGGCTTTGAGCGCTATGGCCATGGGCAGGGTCAGCGAGCGCCAGAAGGGCAGCGGAGCAATGCCAGTCGTGCGGGCGAGATAGAGGGTCAATGCGGTGCCGTGGGTGACCAGCGCGATGGTACCGCGGCTTTGCTCCATACTGCGTTCCACGGCGGCCGAGAAGCGCGAGAAGACCTGGTCGGCCGTCTCCTCGCCGAAGACCAACTCACCGGGGTGAGCGAAGAAGCGGGCGATGCCTGCTTCAAAGTCCGGCCTCGGCAGATAGCCGGTGCTGGCCCGTTCATGCTCGCGCAGGTCGCGGTCCAGTTCGAGCGGCAATTGCAGGGTGGTGGCGACCGCCTCGGCGGTTTGCCGGGCCTTTGGCTCGTCGCTGGAGATGAGGGCGTCTACCCCATAATCCGTCAGCCGTGCGGCCAGTGCCTTGGCCGCCGCGTGGCCTTGGGCGCTGAGCAGCCAATCACGGGCGGGTACTGTCGGATCGATCTGCGGCGTGCTGTGCCGGATGAGGATCAGCTTGGTCATGGGCGCCATTCTAAATGACAAAGGGCGCGGTTTGCACCGCGCCCTTTGCAAAATCGTCTCTGCCGATCGGCTTACAGCGTGCGCTGCACCGTCTCGACGCGGAAGCATTCGATGACGTCGCCGGCGCGCATGTCTTCATAGTTCTCGAAGGCCATGCCGCATTCCTGGCCGGTCTGGACTTCCTTGACTTCGTCCTTGAAGCGCTTGAGCGTCTTGAGCTTGCCTTCGTGGATAACGACGTTGTCGCGGATCAGGCGCACACCGGCACCGCGCTCGACGATACCCTCGGTAATCCGGCAACCGGCAACCTTGCCGACCTTGGTGATCGAGAAGACTTCCAGGATTTCGGCATTGCCGATGAAGGTTTCGCGCCGCTCTGGCTTGAGCAGGCCGGACATGGCCGCCTTCACGTCATCCACGAGGTCGTAGATGATGTTGTAATAGCGGATTTCGATGCCGTCGCGGGTGGCGAGATCGGTGGCTTGCTTGTTGGCGCGCACGTTGAAGCCGATGACGATGGCGTTCGAGGCCGAAGCCAGGGTCACGTCGGATTCGGTGATGCCGCCCACGCCGCTCATCAGGATCTGCGCCGAGACTTCATCGGTCGACAGCTTGTTGAGCGAAGCCACGATCGCTTCGACCGAACCCTGCACGTCGCCCTTGATGATCAGCGGGAACTTGGAGATGCCGGCGATCTTGAGCTGATTCATCATCTGCTCGAGGCTCGTTGCACCGCCGCCGGCCGTCTTTTCACGGATAGCGCGCTGACGATATTCGGTGACTTCGCGAGCACGGGCTTCGGTCTCGACGACCGAGAAGCGGTCGCCAGCCGAGGGCACGCCGGTAAAGCCCAGCACTTCCACCGGAATGGAGGGGCCGGCTTCCTTGACCTGCTCGCCCTTGTCGTTGATCAGGGCACGCACGCGGGCAAATTCGGTACCGGCGACGAGAATGTCGCCGATAGCCAGCGTGCCGCGCTGCACGAGGACGGTCGCAACCGCACCGCGACCGCGATCGAGCTTGGCTTCGATGACCAGGCCTTCGGCACGGCCATCACGAGCCACGCGCAGTTCGAGCACTTCGGCCTGCAGCAGGATGGTTTCGAGCAGCTTGTCCAGGCCCGCCTGGGTCTTGGCCGACACTTCCACGTCCAGCACGTCGCCGCCCATGGATTCCACGAACACTTCATGCTGCAGCAGCTCGGTGCGAACGCGGGTCGGATTGGCTTCGGGCTTATCCATCTTGTTGATGGCCACGATGATCGGAACCCCGGCCGCCTTGGCATGCTTGATGGATTCGATGGTCTGCGGCATCACGCCATCATCGGCTGCCACGACCAGAACCGCGATATCGGTCGCCTGGGCGCCACGGGCACGCATGGCGGTGAACGCCTCGTGGCCCGGGGTGTCGAGGAAGGTGATCTTGTTGCCGTTCTTTTCGACCTGGTAAGCGCCGATATGCTGGGTGATGCCACCGGCTTCGCCCGAGACCACATTGGCTTCGCGGATCGCGTCGAGCAGCGAGGTCTTGCCGTGGTCGACGTGACCCATAATGGTCACGACCGGCGCACGATCGGTCAGATCCTCGGCCTTGTCGTCGGCGGGGATGTCATAGAGGCCTTCTTCCACGTCGGCATCGGAGACGCGCTTGACCGTATGGCCCAGCTCGGCTGCGATCAGCTCGGCGGTGTCGGCGTCGATGACGTCGTTGATGGTGGCCATCGTGCCCTGTGCCATCAGCATCTTGATGACGGTGACAGAGCGTTCGGCCATGCGGTTGGCCAATTCGGCGACCGTGATGGCCTCCGGAATGACCACTTCACGGCTGAGCTTGGGCGCAACCTGCTGGTTGCGGCCCATCTTCTTGTCGCGGCGGCGGCGCATAGCGGCGAGGGACGGACCCTTGTCGCGATCGCTCTCGGTGCCAGCATTGGTCACCGTCAGGCGGCCACGGGCATTGGCCTCTTCGCCAACGCGACGGGTCGGACGTTCTGGCGTCGCACGCGAAGCGCGGCGGGCGTTTTCGAGTTCGGCTTCGGTCGTCGGACGCGCGGAAGGCGAACCGGTACGAACCTTGCGGCCGTCAGCTTCATTGGGGCCGGCAGGCGGCACATTGCCGATCGGGGCCATGCCGGCACCAGCCGGACGGCGTTCACCGGCCGGGCGGCCGGCAGTGCCCGACGGACGCGCGCCAGGAGCGCCCGGACGGGCACCGGCGGCACCGGGACGAATTAGCGCATTGGCGCCGCGTTCGCTTTCGGGGCGGGTATTGCTGGGGCGCTCGACC
>NZ_JBJDRE010000015.1:0-125691 GCF_044987315.1 Devosia sp. ZW T5_3 | reverse complement strand
GGGTGGGGGTCCCTGTGGCCAGCGCAAGAGCCCGGCGACCCCCACCCCCGACCCCTGCCCTCAAGGGGGAGGGGAGGGATAGGGCCGCGATATTGCTGGCGTATTGAGGGACCATCATACCGTCAGCACCGAGCCGGAGCTGTCGCCCCAGGTGAGGTAGACAGTCTCGTCCCAGGTGATGGAATCGGGATTGCCGCGGACGGTGTTGGTCTGGGTGACGCGCAGGCGTTTGCCGCTCTCGAGCAGGATCTGGTAGACGCTCATATCGCCCAGATAGCCGATTTCCTCGACCATGCCCTTGGTGACATTGGCGTCGAATGGGGCGTCGGGCTTGTCGCGGCTCAGATGGACCTTTTCGGGGCGGATGGCCCACCACAGGATCTGGTCGGGGGCGCAATCGACGCCGTGGCCGACATAGATGTCGCAACCCAATTCTGCCGAGCGGATGCGCACATGGCCGGGTTCGTCTTCGGTGACGACGCCTTCCACCATATTGACCGAGCCGATGAAGCCGGCGACGAATTTGGAATTGGGGAATTCATAGATATCGGTGGGCTCGCCAATCATGGCGATTTCGCCCTGGTTCATCACCCCGATGCGGGTGGCGAGGCTCATCGCCTCTTCCTGATCGTGAGTGACCACGATGAAGGTGACGCCGAGGGTTTCCTGGATCTTGACCAGCTCGAACTGGGTTTCCTCGCGCAGCTTCTTGTCGAGCGCGCCGAGCGGTTCGTCGAGCAGCAAAAGTTTGGGGCGTTTGGCGAGGGCGCGGGCGAGGGCGACGCGCTGGCGCTGGCCGCCCGAAAGCTGGTGCGGCTTGCGCTTGCCATAATCCTGCAGCTTGACCAGCGTCAACAGCTCGGCGACGCGGTCGGCGATTTCGGCGGGCGGCAGGTGATCGCGCTTGAGGCCATAGGCAATGTTCTGCTCGACATTCATATGCGGGAATAGCGCATAGGACTGAAACATCATATTAATGGGGCGGTTATAGGGGGCGACCCCGGTCATATCCTGGCCGTCGATTTCGATACTGCCCGAGGTGGGTTCCTCAAAGCCCGCCAGCATGCGCAGCAGGGTGGACTTGCCCGAGCCCGAACCGCCGAGCAGGCAGAACAGTTCGGATTTGTAGATATCGAGCGAGACGTCGGAAACGGCGGCAACGTCGCCGAATTTCTTGGTGACGTTCTTGATGCGCACGAAGGGTTTTGCGCTGGGGTCGCGCCACGGACGCGTATCGATAGCCAATTGGGGCTTTTTAGCCATGTCGGTCCCTAGCAATCCTATCAGTAGACCTCATCCTGAGCCCGTCGAAGGACGAGGTCGTGACTGGATGGTGCCACGCCCTCGCGGTTCGACAGGCTCACCATGAGGGCTATTGGTGGGTCAAAGGTGGAAGGGGCGGCTGGTGCCGCCCCTTGGTATTACTGGCCGGTTTTGATGCGGGTCCAGGTGCGGGTCAAGGTTTCTTCGAACTCGGGCGTATGCGCCTTCATCACGAAGGCCTTGGCGATGGTTTCAGCCGGCGGGTAGATGCCGGGATTGTTCTTGACGTCGTCGTTGACGAACTCGGTCGCCTTGAGGTTCGGATTGGCATAGAAAACGTAATTGGTGATCGCTGCCACGACCTGGGGTTCAAGAATGTAGTTGATGAACTTGTGGGCGTTATCCGGGTGCGGCGCGTCAGCCGGGATGGCGAGGAAGTCGAACAGGGTCGCGGCGCCTTCCTTGGGGATGACGTAGCGGACTTCGACGGGCGTTGCGGCATTGGCGCCGGCATCGATCGACTGGAAGATATCGCCCGAATAGCCCAGGGCCACGCAGGTTTCGCCATTGCCCAGATCGTCAATGTACTGGGACGAGTGGAAGTAGCGGATATAGGGCTTGATGCTGGTCAGCAGCGCTTCGGCCTTGGCAAGGTCGTCTGCGCTTTCCGAGTTCGGATCAAGACCCAGATAATTGAGCGCAATGCCGGTGACTTCGGAGGGGCTATCGAGCAGGCTGATGCCGCAGGACGCGAGCTTTTCGGCATATTCGGGCTTGAAGATCAGGTCCCAGCTGTCGGTCGGGGCGTCGGCGCCCAGGATTTCGGTGACCTTGGCGACATTGTAGCCATAGCCGATCGTGTTGATCATATAGGGCACGGCATGGGCATTGTCGGGATCCTGCTCGGCGGCAGTCGTCATCACCGCAGGATCGAGATTGCTGAGGTTGGGCAGCTTGGATTTGTCGAGCTCAAGGATCAGGCCGGCCTGGATCTGGCGCTCGAGGAAATTGCCCGAGGGGACCACGATGTCATAGCCGGAATTGCCGGCCAGCAGCTTGGCGTCGACGATCTCGTTATTGTCGTAGACGTCGTAATTCACCTTGATGCCGGTTTCGGCCTCGAAATTGGCGATGGTGTCTTCGGCAATATAGTCGGACCAATTATAGACGTTGAGAACGGCTTCTTCCTGGGCCAGGGCCGGGGAAGCCACCATGAGTGCCCCCAAGGCAAGTGCGAGCGTCTTGTTCATCTGCGGTGAGCTCCTGTATTTTTGGTTTTTTGGTCTGTTCTGGTTTTGCCATGCCCAAGGCGCGGCAAGCTTTTTGTCACGCCTGGGGCGTGTGGCTGCGCGGGCTCATCTGGGAGACCCCGATGCGCAAGCGGAAAACGGAACGGCATATATGCGGAAAGAGCGCTGAAAAGCGCTGGCGGACTTGGCTGTGCCGGGCCCGGAGCGGGGCGCGTATCGATCGGCGCCAGAGGCGCAATCAACAATGATCGTCTGCAGCGAAGTGCCCTTTCCCGCTGGATTTATGAGGGCAACCTAGAGCCAAATCACAGGAGCGACAAGCGGTTTTGCCCCGTCTTTCCGCGTTGTTTTGCCGGGGGTTGACGCCCCGGCGTCTGGCGGCGCACAACCCCGGGCAACAGGCGCCCGCAGGCGGCGCAGATCGACGCAGTACGGAGGCCGCTCATGAGCGCCAAGGCTTATCTTTCCATCAGTGCAGACGTGAAGGCCGCGCTGAAGGCCGGCAAGGCCGTGGTGGCGCTGGAATCCACCATTATCACCCATGGCATGCCCTATCCGCAGAATCTCGAAATGGCCAAGAATGTGGAGGCAGTGGTGCGGGCGCATGGCGCGGTGCCGGCCACGATCGCCATCATGGACGGGCGGTTCTGCGTGGGTGTTTCGGGGGAAGACCTGGAGCGGCTGGCGCTGGAAGGTGGCAAGGCCGCCAAGGCGAGCCGGCGCGATGTGTCTTCGCTCCTCGTCAAGGGTGCCATTGCGGGCACGACCGTTGCCACCACGATGCAGATTGCGGCGCTGGCGGGCATTCATGTGTTTGCCACCGGCGGCATTGGCGGGGTGCATCGCGGCGCCGAGGACACATTCGATATTTCGGCTGACCTTGAGGAATTGAGCCGCACGCCGGTGGCGGTGATCTGCGCGGGGGCCAAGTCGATCCTTGATATCGCCAAGACGCTCGAAGTGCTCGAAACCAATGGCGTGCCGGTGATCGGCTATGGCACCGACGAGTTCCCCGCCTTCTGGGCGCGCAAGAGCGGGCACAAGGTGGATCACCGCTTCGACAATGTCGGGGACATTGCCAAGGTGGTGGGCATGCAGACCGATCTGGGCATGGGTGGCGTATTGATCGCCAATCCGATCCCCGAGGCCGATGAACTGGATGCGGCCTCGATCGAGGCGCGGATTGCCGAGGCCATTCGCGGCGCGGAGGCCGAGGGCGTGAGCCGCAAGGAACTGACGCCATTCCTGCTCAAGCGCATTTTCGAATTGACCGAGGGCAAGTCGCTGGTGGCGAACATTGCGCTGGTCGAGAACAATGCCAAGGTCGCGGCGCAGATCGCGGTGGCGCTGGCAGCGCGTGAAGTCCCCCAGCCGGGCCTGCGCCGCGCATGAGTGCAAAAGTCCTCGTCGTCGGGGATGTGATGACCGATATTATCGTGGTGCCCGAAGGCCCGATCGTCAAAGGATCGGACCGGCGGGCGCAGGTGCGCCACCGGCCCGGCGGGTCGGGGGCCAATCAGGCGGTGTGGCTGGGCGCCATGGGCGCCGACGTGGTATTTGCCGCGCGGGTCGGGGCGGACGATCTGGGCCGGCTTGAGGATTATTTCCGAGGGCGCAGCGTTGTGCCCATGCTGGCGGCGGATGCCGATTTGCCCTCGGGCGTGCTGGTGACCATGGTCGATCCGGATGGGGAGCGCAGTTTCCTCACCGACCGGGGGGCCAATCTCAATCTCTCCTCCGACGATCTGCCGGCAACGCTGCTCGATGGCGTCGGGATGGTGATGGTGTCGGGCTACAGCTTTTTTGCCGAGCGGCCGCGGCTGGCGGTGCAGGGTCTGTTGGCAGAGGCCAAGGCGCGGGGGATTGCGGTGGCGATCGATCCGGCCTCGGAGGGGTTTCTGGCCGAGGTGGGCGTCGAGCGGTTTATCGAATGGACGCGTGGTGCCGATTGGCTGTTTGCCAATGAGGATGAGGCTGCGGCGCTGTGCGGGGCAGCTGGGTTCGAAGCCTGCGTGGTGGCGCTGGGTGCGCATTACCAGCGCGTGGTGCTCAAGCGGGGCCGCCACGGCGCAGCCCTTGGTGGGCGCAATGGGGTGGAACTGACGCTGCCGGCACAGGTGGTCGAGATGGTGGATTCGACGGGGGCGGGGGACGCCTTTGCGGCCGGGTTCGTCGCGGCGCTGCTGGAGGGGGATGACACGACAAGCGCCATGGGCAAAGCTATCGCGGCGGGGGCAAAAGCGGTGCAGTCGATTGGCGGTCAGCCCGGCTGAGAACCCGCCTTGTTTGGGTCGCAATCGGCATGGCAAAACTGTGCATGAGCGTGCCGGGAATTGGCGGCTTGAGGGATTTGAGGAGCTTGAGTTTGATGAAGCGGTTTTTGATCGGGGCGAGCCTTGCGGGGATGCTGGCGGCGACGCCGGCGCTGGCCGATGGCAAGATCTATGTGCAATTGCCCGATCTGTCGGGCATTACCGGCACTGAGGCAGAGGAATTTCTGCATCAGGTGGTGCTGGCCAATATCGTGTCGTCCAATTGCGTGGGCTATGAGGTGAGCGAAGAGGATTGGTCGCTATTGACCGATTCCGCCGACATTCTGAGCCATCAGATGGGGCTGACCACCGACCAATATGTCGAGACCTACGAGACCCCGGCCTTCAATGCGCTGGATGAAGCGGGCACCTGCGAGATCGAGGGGCCGACGGTGGAGCCGATCCTGCAGCGGCTGGTCGAGCTGGGCGGTTCGCGCGATCCCCTGCCCGATCAGGAGGCCGCCTATATCGAGTGGCGTGCCTTGCAGGATTATTGGGATGCAGGCGGGACCGGCATGCCGCCAGCAGTTGAGCCTACCGGCAAAAGCAAAACCAAATGAGTTTTATCGCTCCCCTTCTCGTCGCGCTGGTGGCGCTGATCCATATCTACATTCTCGTGCTCGAAATGTTCTTGTGGACCAGGCCGCAGGGTCGCAAGGCCTTTGGCAGCACGGCGGAATTTGCGGAGCAGACCAAGGTGCTCGCGGCCAATCAGGGGCTGTATAACGGCTTCCTGGCCGCGGGGCTGATCTGGGGGCTGTTGCAGCCCGAGCCGGGCTTTGGCTGGCAGATCCAGCTGTTCTTTTTGGCCTGCGTAGCGGTGGCCGGGCTTTATGGCGCGGTGAGCGTGGGGCCGAAAATTCTACTGGTGCAGACCGTGCCGGCGGTGCTGGCGATATTGGCTTTGATCTTTTTGTGAGGCCGGGGCTGGAAGAGATCGAGGCGACGGTTCGGCGCATGGAAGAGCGCTATGCCGGCTCCCCGCTCTTTCCGACCTATCTTGCGCTGTGCCGGCGTTTCGAGGCCGATCTGGCCGACCCGCGTGACCTGGCGCTGGCGAAATCGGCAGCGTTGATGCTGATCAGGCAGGTAGATGGCATTGCGGCAGATCGGCCCTAATTGACCACGAACTGCGAATGCCCGACGTTGATTTAAACCATAGCTTAGACTGGATTTTTGATGACTTCCGAATTGACTGACTTGTTGCTGGCTGCCCGCCGTTCTGGTGTGGCGGTCGATCCGCTGGATCCGGCCTTGGTGCCGGCCAGTGTCGAGGTGGCCTATGCGGTGCAGAATGAAATCGTTGCGGCGCTCGGGCCGGTCGGAGCGTGGAAGGTGACGCCCAAGCCGGCTGATGGGCCGTGCTTTGCCGCGCCGATCCTCAAATCGGGCGTCTATCAATCGGGGGCGACGCTCAAGGCGGCCGACCTGCCGGGGATCGGCATCGAGGTCGAAGTGGCAGTGACCATTGGCCAGGATTTGCCGGGCAAGCCGGGCGGCTATGGGCCACAGGATATCAAGGCGGCTTTGGCCAGTATTCACATTGCCATCGAAGTGCTGGCGACCCGCTACAAGGACCGCAAGGCGGTGCCGCAATTGGCGGGCATTGCCGATCTGCAGAGCAGCGGCGCGGTAATCGTCGGCCCGCCGGTGCCGGCTTCGAGCCTGCCCGAATTCGGCCAGCAGGCCATGGCGCTGGCCTATGACGGGATCGAGATCAAGACCACGGCGGGCAATGCCGACACGGACAATGTGCTGGCGGCACTCGCCTGGCTGGCCGATCACGCTGCAGCGCGCGGATTGCCGCTGACGGCGGGAACAGTGGTGATCACCGGCGCGCGGATCGGGCCAGCCGATGTGTCCGCCAAGCTGGTCAGCGCCGAAGCGCCGGGGCTAGGCCGGGTGGCGTTCAACCTGGTCTAGGGCCAATCGACATTCAGCTGATGCTGGCCTGCAAATGGCGGTTTCTGCGCTTCCGGTGCTCACGTACGCAAAGTACGCTGCGCTCCGGTTCTCAAAAACCGCCATATTCGCTGGCGCGGACCTTCGGTTCGGCTCAGCCTGAGTGAATGTCGATTGGCCCTAGGTCCTAGCGCGTCTGCAGCCGCTCGGCCGCTCGCGTAAAGCCTTCGGTGATCACCGCCTTCATGGCGTCGCGAGCCTCTTGCGGCGCGCCGGCAGCGATGGCCTGGGCAATGCGGCGATGCGAGCGGACGGCGGCTTCGAGCGCGCCGGGCACCATGATGGGCGAGCTGATGGTGAAGGAGGCGGTCAGCGCCAGTTCCACCAAAGCCGAGATCGAGGCCATGAAGGGATTGGCCGAGACCAAGGCCACGGCGCGGTGGAACTGCAGATCGTAGCGGGCAAATTCCTCGGGCGTTTCGGCGGTGCCCATCTGGTCGGCCAGCTCGAGCAGGTCCTGTGCCTGTTCCGGGTTGCGCCGTTCGGCCGCCAGAGCCGCCGCCTCGATTTCGATGCCGATGCGCACTTCGGAGAGGCTGCGCAGAAAGGTGACATCGGGGCCCAGTTCGAAATGCCAGGCCAGCACATCGCTATCGAACAGGTTCCAGCGGCCGCGCGGCAGCACGCGGGTGCCGATGCGGGCGCGGGCCTCGATCATGCCCTTGGCGGCAAGGCTCTTGAGCGCTTCGCGCAGCACGGTGCGGGAGACGCCAAATTCGGCAAGCAATTCGCTGTCGGCAGGCAGGATGGAGCCTTCGGCATAGCGGCCCGAGACGATGGCGAGGCCCAGCCGCCACATCACATCGGAATGCAGATTGCGCGAGGGCCGGCGGCCGGACAGGGCCGCGATCAATTCGCCCGAATGCCGCGCCACGCTCGCATTGCTGTCTTTCACCGCAAAGGTCTCCCAGACCCGTTCTGGGCCAGAAGGCCAAACTAGTCGGGGCGCATTAGTAGTACAATAGCAGCAGCGGCGATGAGGGTGGACAGAAGCGGGGCGGCTGCGCCATGGTCGCGCCCGAATCTTTTCGATCGGAATATTGCCATGACCAGCCAAGCCAGCCTCGACGCCGTTCTCGCCCAGGTGGATGCCGGGCTCGATGAGAGCCTGGAACGGCTCAAGGCGCTGCTGCGCATCAAGTCGATTTCCACCGATCCGGCCTTTGCGGCCGAATGCCAGCGGGCGGCCGACTGGATCGTGGGGGAATTGAGCGGGCTGGGCTTTGACGCCGCCGCGCGGCCGACGCCGGGGCACCCGGTGGTGGTGGCGCATGGGCCGGCGGCCGAGGGCCCGCATGTGCTGTTTTACGCCCATTATGACGTGCAACCGGTCGATCCGCTGAACCTGTGGCATACCGATCCATTCGAGCCGGTGCTCAAAGACGATGCGCAGGGGCGCAAGATCATCGTGGCGCGCGGCGCCTCGGACGACAAGGGCCAGATGATGACCTTTATCGAAGCCTGCCGCGCCTGGAAGGCGGTGACGGGCTCCTTGCCGGTGCAGGTTTCGCTCATGCTCGAAGGCGAGGAAGAAAGCGGCGGCAAGAATCTGCCGCCCTTTATGGAAGCCAACAAAGCCGAGCTGGCGGCGGCCGATATTGCCCTGGTCTGCGACACCGATATGTGGGACCGCCAGACGCCGTCGATCACCACCATGCTGCGCGGGCTGGTGGCCGACGAGGTGGAAATTACCTGTGCCAACAAGGACCTGCATTCGGGCATGTTCGGCAATGCGGCGCGCAATCCCAATCAGGTGCTGGCCGAAATTATCGCGAGCCTCCGTGCCCCCGACGGCAGCGCGACCCTGCCGGGCTTTTACGACGACGTGGCCGAGATTTCCCCGGAATTGCGGGCGCAGTGGGACGGGCTGGGCTTTGACGAAAAGGCGTTTCTGGGCGAGGCGGGTCTATCGCTCAAGGCGGGCGAGCAGAACCGCAGCGTGCTCGAAATGCTGTGGTCGCGGCCGACCTGCGAAATCAATGGCATGATCGGGGGCTATACCGGGGACGGCTTCAAGACCGTGATCCCCGCCAAGGCCAGTGCCAAGATTTCCTTCCGCCTGGTTTCGAACATGGACCCGGCCAAAATCCGCGCCGCCTTCCGCAAGCATGTGGAGGAGCGCGTGCCCGCCGATTGCTCGGTCAAATTCACCCCGCATGGCGGCTCCCCCGCCATTACGGTGCCGGCCGACGGCAAATATCTGCAGCGGGCGCTGACGGCGCTGTCGGGCGAATGGGACAAGCCGGCAGTGATCACCGGCGCAGGCGGTTCAATTCCGGTAGCGGGCGATTTCAAGAAGATTCTGGGCCTCGATACCCTGCTGATCGGCTTCGCCCATGTGGACGACGCGATCCATTCGCCGAACGAGAAATATGATCTCGAAAGCTTCCACCGGGGGATTCGCGCCTGGGTGCGGGTGCTGGCGGGATTTGCGGCGGGGAAGTAGGGCTGCCCCGCCAAGGCTCCGGATTTAAATCAGGTTGTGGCCGCCATCGACGCGCAGGGTTTCGCCCGTCGTGACGTTGCTTTGCATGAGGTAGATATAGGCGGCGGCGACGTCTGCGGCAGTGGGGATTTTTCGCGCCGGCAGGCGGGCGGTCATGTCGGCGAAATAGCCGGCCTTGGCGTCGCCCAGGATGTCCCACATCGGGGTATCGACCCAGCCGGGCGACACGACATTGACCCGGGTGGGCGCGAGCTCGAGCGCCAGGGCGCGGGCGAAATAGCTGAACGAGCCGGCAATGGCGGAGACCACCGAGCCGCCGGGAACAGGTGGCTTATCCTTGTTGATCCCCGAGGTGAAGGTGATGGAGCCGCCGGGGCGCAAGCCCTGCACGGCGTATTTGGCAAGTATGATGGCGCCGATCAGCTTGTTGTCGACAAAGGCGCGCATGCCCGCCATGTCGGTTTGGCCGATGGGATCGCCAGGTGGCAAGGTTCCGGCGGTCGATACGAGGTGATCGAAAGCACCGACCTCCTCGAACAGACGGGCAATGTCGGCTTCCGCCGTCATGTCGGCGGCAATGGCCTTGACGCGATCGCCGCCATTGAGGCTGCGCTGGGCGGCCTGCAGTTTGTCAGCCGAGCGGGCGGTGATCACGATATTGGCGCCGCTGTCGAGCGCGGCCCGGGCAATGCCCAGGCCAATGCCCGAGCTGCCGCCGACAATGATGATGGTCTGGTTCACGAGCGTTTCCATGAAAGGCTCCTTGTCAGGATTGGGGGTTTCGGGGATCACGCCTGACCGGCATAGGCGGCTTCGAGATCGGCGATGATGATCTTGTGCATGCCGTACATGGCCTGGCGAACCCGGTCGGCTTTGGCGCGATCGGGATCGGAACTGAGCCGCGGCAGGGCTTCGGGAATGACCTGCCAATAGACACCGAACTTGTCGGTGAGCCAGCCGCAGGGTTGTTCGCGCCCACCGCCAGCGGTGAGCGCCTGGTAGTAATAGTCGGTCTCGGCCTGGTCCTGGGTCTCGATGTAAAGCGAGAGCCTGGTGTTGAAGGGCGGCTGCGGCCCGGCATTGAGCGCGGTCAGATGCAGGCCTTCCAGCTCGAAATCGAAAGTGGCGTGAGGCACCGTCTTATTGGTTCCCGCTACCCAATCGGTGAGTTCGGTGGTGTGCAGCGCCTTGCTGTTCTTGAACACCGAAAGATAGAAATCACGCGCCTGCTGCGCGTCGGTGTTGAACCAGAGGAAGGGATGGATCGTCGCCATGTTCGTTCTCCATTTGGTGTGTGGCACGGCCCCTGCGGCGATCCGAGGCGCCGTGGACTGGGGGGCTCAGCGATAGTCGGAGGGGCGATAGGCCGCGCCGTCCCAATCGCGTTCGAAGCCCATGTCGGCGAGTTCGTGATTGGAAAAGCGGGCAAATACCCGCTCGGTCTGGCGCCGGCTGCGCGCAGCCCGGATACGGCCGCTCATGCCGGCCAGGACGTGGGTGACGGACGCAAATGCATGTTTGGTGCTCATGATCGTCTCTCCTTTGATCTCAAAAATGGCCTTGTGGCCGATGTAAGCAGGAGCAACAGTCACATCAGTTTGCTGGTGCAAGGTGGTGAATGACTGGCTACGACCCAGAGAATGGCGCTTTCTGGCCTGGACGACAAACGAGTTATCGGCGACAATCTGTGAGTAGAACTCACAGATTGAGGAGATGCACATGGCGCGGAAATTGCCGCTTCTCACGGCCCTGCCAAGCTTTGAGTCGGCGGCGCGACTGCTGAGTTTTTCCAAGGCCGCCGATGAGCTGCATGTCACCCATGGCGCGATCAGCCGGGCGATCAAGAATCTGGAGGACCAGCTGGGCGTGCAGCTTTTCGAGCGCGGGACGCGATCAGTGAGCCTGACGGCGGTGGGCGAGCCCTATGCGCGGGCGGTGCGCGAGACACTGGAGCAATTGGCGGCCGCCACCGCCGCGGCGACGGCGCGCTATTCGAGCCCGACCTTGAATGTGAGCACCTCGGACGGCTTTGCCGGGCGGTGGCTGGTGCCGCGCCTCTACCGTTTTCACCGCGCGCATGGCGACATCGATGTGCGGGTTTCAACCAGCGGCAAGCTGACCAATTTTCTGGGCGACGGGATCGATGTGGCCATTCGCTATGGCGGCGGCAATTATCCGGGGCTGACGGCGGAGTTCCTCACTGGCGAGGAGGTGTTCCCGGTATGCAGCCCAAAGCTGCTCGAGGGACCGCACCCGCTCCGCACGCCGGATGATCTCAAGCATCACACGCTGATCCATGACAGCTTCCCGATCGATTGGGCGCGTTGGCTCGGCAGTGCGGGGGTAGAGGGCGTCGACCCGCATGGCGGGATCGCCTTTGACTCAGCCACCTTTGCCATGGAATCGGCCGCACAGGGGGAGGGGGTAGTGTTGGGACGAACCATGCTGGTCGCCGCCGACCTCGCCGCCGGCCGGCTGGTACGCCCCTTCGCGTACGCCCTCAAGTCACCCTCCAGCTTCTATCTGGTCCACCCACCCGCCGCGATCCGCCAGCCCAAAGTCCGCGCATTCCGCGACTGGCTGCTGGCAGAGGTCAAACAGGGATAAGGGGGCCGGGTGCGCAGCGGTGGCGCTGCAAGAGCCGGAATGGTGGAGCTGAGCGGGATCGAACCGCTGACCTCGTCATTGCGAACGACGCGCTCTCCCAACTGAGCTACAGCCCCGTTCCGACCCCGTGTTGATAGGACAATATTTGGGGTTTGGGCAAGGGGTGGTTTGGCTAAACCAGCCCGTGCTCCACGAGGCTCTTGCCGGTGGCGATGGCGGCTTGCTGGACGCCGATCAGCGGGCGGCCGAGGCGGGTGGGGGCGCGGTGGGTGTTGAAGCGCTTGGGGGTGCCCAGTTCGGAGACATTGTCGCCGATGTCGCGGTTGAAGAGGCCGACAATGCGCACCAGCCAATCGGGCAGGGTGCGGGTTGGAATGCGGCGGTTGGGGAAGGCGGGTTTGAGCAATTGGCCGAGTTGGGCCATGGAGACGGTTTCCACGGCTGCGACGCAGCGCTGGCCGCCGGCGGCCGGATCGGTCATGGTGGCGATGTGGAGGGCGGCGACGTCGCGCACATCGACAATGGCGATGGAAATGGCCGGCACGGCGGGCAATTTGCCGTCGAGCAGGAGCTGCACCATCACGGCGGAGGTGCCGGGGTCTTCGTCGAGCAGGGGGCCAAGGATGGCGGCGGGATTGATGACGGCCAGATCATCGTGCCGGTTGGCGGCGTCGACCAGCGACCAGGCCTCGCGCTCGGCCAGGGTCTTGGAACGCGGATAGGCGGGGGTCTGCGGGCTATCGAGATCGGTCCAATCGGCTTCGGTCAGCAGGCGATCGTAATTGGCGTGGCCATATTGCATGGCGGCGATGGAGGAGGTGAGCACGATGCGCTCGACATTGGCGGCGAGCGCGGCGGTGATGGCGCGGCGGGTGCCTTCGACGGCCGGCCGGATCAGATCATCGGGGTCCTTGGGCGTGCGCAGCACAAAGGGGGAGGCGGTATGTTGCAGATAGCGGCAATCGGCCATGGCCGCGTCCCAGCCATCGTCCTTCAGCAGGTCGAGGGCGACGAATTCGAGCCTGGTGATATCAGCACCGGCCTTCAGCAGCGTCTGGCGCACCTTGTCGGCCTTGTCTAGACTGCGCACGCTGCCGCGCACCGTATAGCCGGCGGCGAGCAATTGCAGGGCGATATGGCCGCCTAGAAATCCGGATATGCCAGTCAGAAGGACGCGGTCGGACATTGATTTTCTCCAATGGAATTGAACGAAAGATATGTTAATCGTTCAATTCGTTCAAGTGTGGACCGCAAAATGAATCTGCCCATGCCCGATCGGGTGGCCGAAAAGCGCCAGCGCATGCTGGTCGCGGCGCGGGATTTGTTTCTGCGCAATGGCTTGCGCGGCACGACAATGGAGGCCATTGCGCGGGCGGCGCATGTGGCCAAGCCGACGCTTTATGCCCAGTTTGCCGACAAGGACGCGGTGTTCAACGCTCTGGTCGAGACCATGGCGGGGGAAATCCATCGAGCCATCGATGGGGGGCTGGCGAGCGAGGGCCCGGCAGCGGTGCGGATCGGGCGGGCGCTGGCCGATAAATATGAGCTGATGCTGCATTTGCTCGATGGCTCGCCCCATGCCGAGGAGATTTACACCGAACAGGCGCGCCAGCCGGCACAATACCAGGCGCTCGACCAGGCGGTGGAGGACAAGTTCACCGCCGTGCTGGACGAGGCGGGGATCGCGCAGCCGCGGGATCTGGCGCGGCTGGTGATTGCGGCGGCGTCGGGAATCGGGCGGAGTTATCGCGACGAGGCGAGCTTGCGGGCGGCGATCATGGTGCTGTGCGAGCGGGTGATCTTGGCGTAGCGGGTACCCGCTCAATGTGCCTCGTGAGCGTCGGCTACCCCGAGCAGCCAATAGCCCGCGGCCTTGACCCATTCGGGATTGAAGCCGCGCTCCTCGGTGAGGTGGGTGCGCACGGCTTTGCTCATCGAGCTTTCGCCGGCGATATAGGCATAGGCGTCGCCGGGCGGAAATTCGATCTCGCGCAGGGTGTCGAGGATAAGGCTCGTGGTGCCGGCGGGCTGGCCGTTGCGGTGCACGTAATGGAGGACGAGATCGGCCTCGGTCTCGAAATGCTGTTCTTCGGCGAGGCTATCCACCTCGATGACAGCGACGATCTTGGCGCCGGCGGGGAGTTCTTCGATGCGGCGGCCGAGAGCCGGTAGAGCGGTTTCGTCGCCGGCCAGCAGGTACCAGTCGAAGGCCGCGGGGATGACGAGCGAGCCGCGGGGGCCGCCGATGACCAGCTTGTCGCCCAGGGCGACTTTGGCGGCCCAGCTCGAGGCGGGGCCATCGCCATGCAGCACGAAATCGAGCACCAGCGTGCCGGCGGCCACGTCGAAATAGCGCGGGGTATAGTCGCGCATTTCGGGCCGCATGCCCTCGGGAAATTCGGCACCGCGCGGCCCGATCGGGGCCAGCATGGGCGCGACGCCCTCGGGAAAGAAGAAAGCCTTGATGTGGTCGGCGTGACCGGCTGAGGCAAAGCTCTCCATATCGCCCTTAAGCGTGATGCGGCGCATCAGCGGGGTAATGTCGGTGACATCGATCACCTCGAGCAGGCGCATGCGGGTTTCGTGCCGGACGCGTTGCGGGGCGCGGGCATCGGTGAGGCTGGACATGGCTCGTCTCGTGTATTCCTGAATAAACTAGTCAGGATTTATGCCAAGTGCGGGCGGCGATCAAGTCACGTGCTGGAGACCGCAATGGTGCGGCATGGTGGCCTGTGCCATTGTCGCGCCAGTTTGCCGGCCTAAATTGGCGGCTTTGATAAAGACAAGGTTGATCAGATGCGTAGCGTGGTATTCGAGAAATATGGCGTGCCCGAGCAGGTGCTCAAGGTCGGGCAGCGGGACAGACCCGTGCCAGGCGCCGGACAGGCGCTGGTGCGGATGTCGCTGTCCCCGATCCATAACCACGATCTGATGACGGTGGCGGGGCTTTATGGCGTCAAGCCGCCGCTGCCCTGGGTGGGCGGCACGGAAGCTGTCGGCGTGGTCGAGGCGCTGGGCGAGGGTGTGAGCAATCTCAAGGTCGGGCAGCGCGTGGCCGGCGGGGCGAGTCAGACCTGGGCAGACTATTATCTGGTCGAAGCGGCGCGGGTCGTGCCGGTGCCCGATGGGGTGAGCGACGAAACGGCGTGCCAGCTGGTGTCGATGCCGCTCAGCGCCAAGATGATCATTGCCGATCTGGGCATCCAGAAGGGGCAATGGATGGTGCAGAATGCCGGCAATGGCGCGGTGGGGAAGCTGGTGGCGCGATTTGCCGCCGAGCAGGGTATCCATGTGGTGAGCCTGGTGCGGCGCGACGAGACGGTGGCGGAACTCGCGGCTCTGGGCATGAACACTGTGGTGTCCACCGCGAACGAAGATTGGCAGGAGCGGGTCAAGGCTTTGACCGGCGGGGCTGATATTGTGCGCGGGCTGGATTCGCTGGGCGGCGACGGGCCTGAGCAATTGTTTTCGGTGATGGCGGATGGCAGCGAATTGGTCAATTTCGGTGCCATGACGGGGCGCCCGCTGCGCATCACGCCGGCGTCCTTGCTGTTCCGGCAGATGAAAGTGCGCGGCTTCTGGGGCATGAAGCCCAATCTGCCCGCGGCCGATATCGGGCGCATGCTGGGCGAACTGGTGACGCTCGCGGCCAGGGGTGAATTGGATCTGCCGGTCGATGGCGTGTTCGACCTGGAGCAGATTGCCGAGGCGGTGAAGGCCAGCGACGAGCCAGGCCGCAAGGGCAAGGTAGTGTTGCGGGGGTAACGGTTAGAGAGCCGCGATCCAATTCCCTCCCCCTTGTGGGGAGGGCTAGGGTGGGGGTGTAGCGCCATCCATGAGCTTTATGCCGGTGGAGGGCTCGACACCCCCACCCTCAATCCCTCCCCTCAAGGGGGAGGGAGGTCAGCTTTTTCGCATACGCGAAAAAGCGGGGATCGGGGGCTCGCGGCTGCCGGTCGTCTACTCGGCCGGCAATTCCTTAAACTCGGCGCTGAGGTTGAATCTGGCGAGCAGTTCCAGCAGCCCCACCATGTCGTCATTGGGGGCGACCAGGCTTTCAAACGAGACCGGGGCGCCGATCGGGGTGATCTCGAACTGGTAGAAGCCGTTGGGCTTGGGGAAATCATTGACGAAGCGGGTCAATGCGGCCTTGGAGCTGGCGTTGATCTGGCTCTCGGGCTGCGCCTCGATCAGCGCGATGATGGTTTTCTGCGTGGCGGCAATGGCGGGGCGCGGGTCCTCGTCATAGGGCAGGTTACCCACGAGGACCGGGACCGCGAAGGCGGTGAAGAGGCCGCGATTGTCGAGCGTCAGGCTGAGCTTTTCGACATTGCCGCGGAGGTAATCGGTAGGCTCGGCGGGCGCATCGGGGATGTCGCTCACGCCGGCGAGCCGGGCCTTGATTGTGAGGCTGCCCAGCGCGGGCATGGTCATGCTGAGATCGTCGAGGTCGAAATCTCCGCTCGCTTCGTCCCAGGAATAGGCCAGGTGCAGGTCGAACGGGGCCTGTTGGGTTTCCAGGATATAGGCGGTCAGGGGGCTCTCGTCCATTTCGGGCGAGACACGGATATTGGTGACGCTCAGCTCCAGCCTGGCCGGGCGGCTATGGCCGGCAATGGCGCCGAACAGGTCGTCAACTTCCAGCGTGATCTGGCCAATGGCCGTGCGGGAATAGGAGGCGCCGAAATAGGTATTGGTGATGATGCAGCCGGTCGCCGTGTCCGCGATGCGGGTCTCGGGGCCGCGCGTCAGCATGCCCAAAGTATCGAACAGGCTCGTGCAGTCGGTGGGCACGGGCTCCTCGACCTGCGCCCAGGCGGGAGCGGCCAGCAGGGCAAGCGCGAGCGGGGCGAGGGCAAGAGGGCGCATCGGAATACTCCAGTCGGGCGGGATCAGATCAGGCCCAGCATCTTGTCCTGCAATTGGCGCAGGGCGAAGAGGCGGGTGGATGTGTCGGGCTGGCTGTTGGCGGCGGTGAGCAATTCGCCCTTCTTGACGGGCGCGGTGACCTTGCCACCTTCGAGCAAGCCGACGGGAACGGCCTTTTTGGCGCGGGCATCGCCCACGGTCATGGTGAAGGAGCGGTAGCAGGTTTCCCCGATGGCGTCGTAGGTTTCACCCACGGCCAGGTCGCGCTTGGCGACGGCGCAGACCTCGGCGACAGGATTGGGCAGGGGCACCATGTCGGGCTTGCCCTGCAGCATGATGCGCGCGGCAGTGAGCGGGACTTCAAGGCTGGTCAGGTGATAGGGGCGGAAGAACGCATAATAGGGCCCGTGCCCGATATGGAGATCATCCATGCGCTCGATGATGCGAGGATGCTCGGGCTTGACGATGACGAAGACGCCGGGGGCGACGCCTTTGCCGACGGTGAAATCCACCACGCCCATTTTGTTGAGAATGCCGCCATCGGATTTGGGGATCAGCACCTTGGCCATGTCGTCGCGGTCGGCGGCGGGGCCATGCATGCCGGGAACGTCGGGTACCAGCCCCGTGGCATTGGCGATGGCGCACATCTCAACCATGGTTTTACTGCCATCAACGAATTCGACCAGCATGCGCGGGTTCATATTGCGGCGGGTGGCTTCGTCCCGATAGTCGTCGGGCACGGCGTCATGCTTGAGCGGATTGTTCTTGCCCTTGCCGGCGGCAACGATGGGCAGGCCGAGCGCGGAAACGAATTCGATCAGTTCCATGCAGGAGCTGGGCTCATCCCCCGCGCCCACGGAATAGACGACGCCGAGCCGGTCGGCCTGGGCTTTGAGATAGGGGCCGATGGTGACGTCGGCCTCGACATTCATCATCACCAGATGCTTGCCGTGCTCCATGGCGAGCAGGTCGTAATCGGCGGCGACGCCCGGCTTACCGGTGGCGTCGATGACGACATCGATATTGGGGGTGGTGACCAGAGTTTCGGCCGAGGTGATGGCGATCTTGCCCGCTTCGATGGCCGCGGTCGCCTGGGTGGGACTGTCGGCGACCTTGCCCTTGGAATCCTCGCCATAGGCAATGGTCATGGCGTGCAGCGCCGTATGGGGGCGGCGGGTGGCGATGGCCGCCATTTCGATGCCAGCCATCAGGCTCATCTGGGTGACGAGGTCGGTGCCCATTTCGCCCGAGCCGATGACGCCGACGCGGATCGGCTTGCCAGTTTCAGCGCGGGCGGCGAGGTCGCGGGCCAGCCCGGTGAGGGCGATATTGGTGGTCATGGCAGTTCCAGAACAGGTTTACCCGATGGGTTATCCCCCTCCCGACCCATCCGGCAAGGGCATCAATGCCGCATTACGCCAGAAACGGGCGGGAACCGTTGATCCGCTTAGCACTTCTTAAACCGTTCCAAGGGAGACTGCGCATCGGAGAAGTACTCCGGGGGCAGTCAATCATCATGGTCAGCAAGGCCAAGAAAACCGTCGCTTTGCCTGCGGTCGTGGACCTGGACTCGCTTGATGCGATCCGGGACGGGCTGCTCGATGCCGTGGAGGATGGCTCCGTTTCTGTCGCAGCCGATGGGGTGCAGCGGGTATCGACCAATGCCCTCTTCATGCTGATCAGCGCCGCCGGGACCGCCCAGCGCAACAATTTCGATTTTACCATTTTGCAGCCGAGCGCGGCCATGACCGCAGCGATCGAGCGCCTGGGCCTTGGCGCCCAGTTCAAGGGGATGATGAGATAATGACGGCTTTGCGGGTTCTGACGGTCGACGATTCGCGCACGATTTTGGCCATGCTGCACCATACCCTATCCAATGCGGGGTTTGAGGTGCTGCAGGCCGAGGATGGCAAGCAGGGGCTCGACCTGCTCAAGACCCAGGATTTCGACGTCATCATCACCGATATCAACATGCCGGTGATGGATGGCATTGAATTCATCCGCCATGTGCGGGCCACCGGCCAGCACCAGAGCCTGCCCATCCTGATCCTGACCACCGAAACCAGCCAGGACAAGCGCGACCAGGGCAAGGCCGCGGGCGGCACGGGCTGGATCGTCAAGCCGTTCGACCCCGAAAAGCTGATCAGCGTCATCCATCGCGTCGTCCACTAGTTTTTATAAGCCGAGAACCCAGAAGGGTTGAATAAGCGCAGATGAGCGATCTCGACGACTTCAAGGCCACCTATTTTGACGAATGTTCCGAGCTGCTGACCGAGCTCGAGGAGCAATTCGCCGCCATCGAAGCAGGCGAGCGCGATGCCGACCGGCTCAATGCCGTGTTCCGCGCCATCCATTCGATCAAGGGCGGGGCCGGAGCCTTCGGCTTTTCGGCGCTGGTGGGCTTTGCCCATGCCTATGAAACGCTGCTCGATTATGTGCGGGACGGCCGCGTCGAGATGAGCGACGACGTCGTCACGCTGTGTATCCGCGCCAATGATATCGTGGCCGATCACGTCAAGGCGGTGCAGACCGGGGACGTGCTGCCGGCCGACTACGGCATGGACGAAAAGGCGCGGTTCGATGCGCTGGCGCGGGGCGATGTGGCTTCCGAGGATGACGAGGGCGGCGAGCCGATCGACGATTTCGACATCGAATTTACCCCAGTCATGGTCAATTTCGACGCTGCTGACGAGGAGCTAGCGAGCGACGCGTTCGACGCGCCGCCAATGGCTCCCGAGCCCGGGCATTGGGAAATCAATTTCAGGCCGCATCAGGCGCTTTATGCGCGGGCCAATGATCCACTGCTGCTGTTCCGTGAATTGGCGGCTTTGGGCGAAATGAGCGTGCGCGCCATTGTCGGCGACATTCCGCCGCTGTCGGATTTTGAGCCGTTTGCCGTCTATTGCTCGTGGGAGATCACCCTGATCTCGCCAGCGCTGACCGAAGCGATGATCCGCGAAGTGTTCGAATTCGTCGAGGGCGACTGCGATATTTCAGTGGTGCAGCTGGGCGCCGATATTGCGTTCGATCTGGCCGACACGGCGCCGATAACGGCACCCGAGCCGGGTCTTTCCGATCTCCTGGCGCTGGCCGATGACGAGGTCGAAGCCTTGCTCGATTTCGCGCTGGAGAGCCCGGCCGCTGCCGAGCCGGTTGCGGCGCCGGAACTGGTAGAGGAGACGTCGACGCTCAGTTTTGCCGCGCTGGCTGAAACGATCAAGCCGAGTGCGCCGGTGGTGGCGCGGCGGGCGCCCGAAGCGCTCAAGCCAGCGGCGACCGTGGCTGCCGATCCCGACGATACTGGCGCGCGCAGCGTTGGCGTGCAGTCGATCCGCGTCGATCTCGATAAGGTCGATCGCGTGGTCAATATGGTGGGCGAATTGGTCATCACCCAATCCATGCTGACCCAGCAGATGGATGAGACGCTGCGTGCCCGCTATACCGAATTGGTGCGCGGGCTCGAGGTTCTGGCCCAGACCACGCGCGGTCTGCAGGATTCGGTGATGGCGATCCGCGCCCAGCCCGTCAAATCGGTATTTTCGCGCATGCCGCGCCTGGTGCGCGAGCTGGCGCAGAAGACGGGCAAGAAGATCAAGCTCGAGACCATTGGCGAGAACACCGAAATCGACAAGACGGTGATCGAGCAGCTCAGCGATCCATTGACCCATATGGTGCGCAATTCGGCCGATCATGGCATCGAAACGCCGGATAAGCGCGCGGCGCGCGGCAAGGGTGAAATCGGCACGATCCGACTCAGCGCCGAGCAGGCCGGCGGCAATATCCTGATCATCGTCGAGGACGATGGCGGCGGCATCAATCGCGAGCGCGTGCTGCAGGTAGCGCGCGACAAGGGCATTGTGGCGCCGGACGTTAATCCGAGCGACGAGCAGATCGATCAGCTGATCTTTGCGCCGGGCTTTTCAACGGCCAGCGAAGTCAGCGACATTTCCGGCCGCGGCGTCGGCATGGATGTGGTGCTGTCCAATATCAAAAAGATTGGCGGCTCGGTGCATGTGCGGAGCTGGACCGGCAAGGGCACGCGCATGACGCTGCGCCTGCCGCTAACGCTGGCGGTGCTCGATGTGATGCTGGTCAAGGTCGGTGATTCGCCCTACGTGGTGCCGCTGTCCTCGATCGTAGAAACCATTCAATGCTCGCGCGCCGCCTTCGAGCGGGTGCCGAGCGGTGGCAAGGTGCTGCAGGTGCGGGGCGAATATGTGCAGGTCATTGACCTGGCCGAACGCTTTGCCCTCAACACCCAGACCGAGGCGGATAACCGCTTCGTCGTGCTGTGCGAGGCCGAGGGCAGCCACAAGGTGGCGCTGATCGTCGATGACATTATCGGCCAGCAGCAGGTTGTGATCAAATCGCTGGAAGAGAATTTCGAACGCGTCGAGGGCATTGCCGGCGGCACGATCCTGGGCGACGGCAATGTCGCGCTGATCGTGGACGTGCAGGGGCTCAAGACCACGTTGATGCATAAAACCGCAGCCTAGGCTGCCCGGAAAACTGTCAGTACTGCGTAGCCATCCAGAAGGACGGCAGAAAGGCAAAAACCATGGAAGCGCTCGGGCTTCGGGACGATATCGGCGACAAGACCCTGGCCGCCCACAATAGCCTGCAATTGATCGCCTTTTCGATCGGCGAGCAGACCTATGGGGTTGAGATCACCACAGTGCGCGAAATCCGCGCCTGGAACGGGGCAACGCCCCTGCCCAATACCCGCGAATTCGTGCGCGGCGTGATCAATCTGCGCGGCACGATCGTGCCGATCTTTGATCTGCGGGCCCGCTTTGGCGATGGCCAGACCTCGCCCACCAAGAACCATGTCGTGGTGGTGATGAGCGTGGGCGATAAATGGGTCGGCATCCTGGTCGATGCGGTGAGCGATATCCTGACCGTTTCGCGCGATGACATCCACAATGTGCCCGAAGGCAATTCCATCGACACCGAATTGCTCAATGGTATCGTGACCCATGACAGCCGCATGGTCGGGCTGATCGACCTGCATGCCGTGGTGTCGGGCGCCAAGATGGACGCCTAAGGCGTTCAGCAGAATTGGAATGCAAAAGGGCGCCCCGTGGCGCCCTTTGTTTTTGGCTCAGGGCGAGCGGCTGGTCCAGAGTTTGTATTGGGTGGGTGTGCGGCCCAGGGCTTTTTTGAAATGGGTATTGAAATGGGCCTGGCTGGCATAACCCAGATCATAGGCGATGGCGGTCCAGTCGGGCTTGGCGGTGTCGCGGATCTGCGCGGCGGCGGCCAGGAGCCGGTGGCGTTGCAGCAGCCATTTGAGGCCGATGCCAAGATAGTCGCGGAATAATTGCTGCACCCAGCGTTCGCTGCGCTCGAATTCTGAGGCGAGGGCGGCGACGGTTTGCGGGCCGTCTGCGGTTTCGATGGCGGCGATGATCTGGTTGATCAGCTCGATATTGGGATCGGGCTGCGGTTCACGGGTGCGGAGCAGGGCAGTGAGGGCCACTACGGCAGCTTCGTCATCGAGCGACGAGACGCGGGCGAGATAGGCGGCGTCCGCTTCGGGGAAGGCCTGTTGCAGGTCGGCGACTTGGTTTTGCAGTTCGGCGAGAGCGCCGGGCCAGAAGGCATGGAAGGCGCCGGGGCGGAAGCGGGCGCCCACGATCCGGCCGGTGCCGGCGGCCAGATAGGTGCGGCGGCCGCTGAAGGTGCCCTGGATGCCGGACTCCTGGGGCGAAATGAAGACATCGACATAGGGGCGATGCATGACTTCTTCGGAGCCATAGCTGTCCACTGTCGCTTCCCAACTGATGATCCAGAAATGCTCGATGAATGGAGCCAGATCAGGCGGCGGCGCTTCGGTGCGGAAATCGACATGACGGCGAAAGCCGAGCGGATCGAGCCGGCCGCGCGCTTCATATTGGTCTGCGGGTTTATGGAATACTTCGCGCATGCCCGGTCGCATTGTGAGGGGGTCAACAACACTTAGACGGGAACACGGAAATGACGAACACGAATTTTCTGCGCGGCATGGCCACGGTGAATTTCTGGGCCGATGATGTGGCGGCAGCGCGCGACTGGTATGCCAAGCTCTTTGGCGTCGAAGCTTATTTCCAGATGCCCAATGCGCAGAACCCGGCCTATATCGAATTCCGCATTGGCGATTATGAGCACGAATTCGGCATTATCGACCGCAAATATGCGCCGGGCCAGATGCAGCCCGGCCCGGGCGGCGCCATCGTGTTGTGGCAGGTCGATGACATTGGTGCGGCCTTCGAGCGGCTGATTGCGGCGGGTGCAGTGGAGTATGATCCGATCACCAAACGAGGCGAGACGGGCTTTGTCACTGCCTCCGTCATCGACCCGTTCGGCAATGTGCTGGGGATCATGACCAATCCGCACTACACCCAGATTTTGAGCAAGCTGACCGCCTAAATGGTCTTGACCTTGGCGAGCCAGGTGCCGGCCAGCGCGATCGCGGCGGCGGCGACTATGGGGGCGGCGAAGGGCAGAGTGCCGATTGCCGCCGTCCAGGCGGTGCCGCCCATCAACAGCACCAGCACGGCCACGCCCAGCGCGCCGCCCAATTGCAGCACGACGAAGAGGATGGTGCTGCCGGCATTGACCAGATTGGGCGGCAAGGCACGATACATGGATGAGACGCTGGGGCTGGCAATGGCGCCCAGGCCGATGCCGATAGTGAGCGAGAGAGCGGCAAACAGCGCCAGAGGCGTGGTGGGGCCGGTGGTCAGCAGCACGCCGAAGGCAAGGAGGGTGAGGCTCGCCCCGGCCCAGACGATGCGACGGGCGTCGAAGCGGTCGCTGAGCCAGCCGGCCAGCGGCATGACCACGAGATTGCCCATTCCATAGGGGATCATCAACAGGCCCGCGGACAGCGCATTGAGGCCGGCGACGCCCTGATAGAATTGCGGCAGGCCGAAGAAGAGCGGGAAGACGGCGGCGCCCATCATGGTCATGATGAAGACGGCTGGGGCAAAGCCTTTTGCCTTGAAGGCAGTGAGATCGACAATGGCCTGCTCGCCGCGCTTGGTGCCCCAGATGGCAAAAAGACCGAACGCGATGGCGCTGATGACCAGCATGGTGATGGCGAGCATGTCAAAGCCGGCCGGGGACGCGGCATGAGTGAGCCCGAACAGGCCTAGCGCGGTGGCTGTGGTGACCAGGATCAGGCCGACCAGATCGAGTTGGGAGGCTTGCGGCTTGGAGCGTTCGAGCACGAACCAGCTGCGGGCGAAGATGAGGGCGCCGAAGGCGGCCGATAGAAAATAGATCCAGCGCCAGCCCAGCGTGTCGACGGCGATGCCGCCCAAAGCCGGACCGGCCAGCGGGCCGATGGACATGACGGCGGAGGCAGCGCCCAGCACGCGGCCCATGCGTTGGGGACCGGCGGCCTGCGCCAGGACGGTCAGCATGAGGGGTTCCAATGCACCGCCACCGGCGCCTTGCAGCACCCGGGCCAGCGAGAGACTGATCACATCGGGAGCCATGGCGGAGGCGAGCGAGCCCAGGGTGAACAGCGCCATCGCCACCAGCCAGGTGTTGCGCATGCCGAAGCGGATGGCCGCCCAGCCGCCCAGGGGAATGGCGATGCCGGCGGCCAGCATATAGGCGGTGGTGACCCATTGGGCGGTGGCGATATCGGTGCCGAAATCGGCCACCAGATCGGGAATGGCGACGCCGGTGATTGTGGTGTTGAGCAGGGCCAGCAGACCCCCGGGCACGAGGACGGCGGCGAGACGGCTGACGGGTTGAGTCATTTGAACTATCTCATCTGGATTTTTGAACTCGTGAGTTTATTTAACGCTGGAGTATACATTTTGCAACCCCATGGTAAGATGCGGCATGGCTTCACTACCCAATTCACATGAGAGCAAGCAGGCCGCGATCCTGGTGGCGGCGCTGGATATCTTCGGGCGCGACGGTTTTGCTGACGGCAATGTCGATGAGATTGCCCAGCGTGCCGGCGTGGCCAAGCCCACCATCTATAATCGGTTCGGGGACAAAAGAGCGCTGTTTGTCGCAGCGATGAAGCTGGGCATGGCGCAGGCCAATGAGCGCGTCATGGCAGCGGTTCAGTCGATGAATCCGCGCCCCGCCGATTTGCGGGCCGAGCTTGAGGCGCTGGGCGTGGCTTTGGGAACGTGCATGACCTCAGCCGAAGGCGGGGCCATTGTGCGGGTGCAGGTGGCCGATGCGGCGCGCTTTCCCGAATTGGCTGGTGACAATCAACGCGAGCTGCATATCGATGCGCTGGCCGGCAAGCTGGCGCAGTTGATTGCCACGGGCCATTTGCGCATGGTCGATCCGCAACTGGCGGCGCGGCAATTCATGGTGCTGACAACCGCCGAAGCGCTTAACCGCAGCGGCTATGGCCGCAAGCCGCTACCGCGCCCGGTGCTGGAGGAAATCGTGGCCGCCGGGGTGGATACGTTCCTCGCAGCGTTCGGGGGGGACCGGGCCTAGCTCAGGCGATTTCGAGGGGCGCAGTGGCGGTCGTCTTGCTGGCTGGCGCAGCGGTCTGCCACCAATCGCCCAGGGCGTCGATCAATGGGACCAGCTTGAGGCCGGTTTCGGTCAGGTCGTATTCCACCCGCAGCGGATAGCCTTCAAACACTGTGCGACTGATAATACCGGCCTGTTCCAGCTTGCGGAGTTCCAGCGTCAGCATGCGGTGGGAAATACTGGGGTTGTCGCGCTGCAGATCGCTGAACCGCTTGGTGCCGTCCTTGAGATAATAGAGCAGCAGCGTGGGCCAGCGGCCGCTCAGCACGCGCATCACATCCTCGATTGGACAGGCGGAAACGAGGTCTTTCATCGGGGCGGGCTCCGGCGTGGTTACAAAAACATGCGTAATTTACTTAAGCGCGACGATGCCTAAGTTCCAGTTCCGCTGGCCAGCGTGACCCCCACATCACGGAGATAAAAATTGGAACCGATCCTTGTTTACGGCTTCCCAGCGGGAAGCTCGATGGGTCTTGTCGCGGCGCTGGAATGGCTGGGGCAACCCTATCGCCTCAGCCGCGTCGACATGCTGGGCGAAATGCGCGAGCCATCCTATGCCCGCATCAATGCACGGCATGAAACCCCCGCTCTCATCACCGATACGGGGCGGCCCTTGACCGAGACCATGGCGATTGCCACCTGGCTCGAAGCGCGCGATAGCGCTCGACGCATCAGCTTTGAGCCGCGTTCGCCCGAGGCCGACCGCATGCACCAGCTGATGGCCTTCATCAATACCGGCTTTACCGGCGCCTTCACCCCGCTCTGGGCGGCGCTGGAAATGGAAAATCCTGATCCGGAGCTGCAGGAAAATCTACGCCGCTTCGGCCGGGAACTGGTGATCAACCGGCATGACAAGCTCGAGGCGATGATCGGAGATACCCCGTTCCTCGTCGGAGAGCGGCCGAGCCTGGCCGATGGCGTGCTGATCGGCGTCGCCCGCTGGTTGGATTTCCACGGCGTGGCCGAGCCGGAACGCTGGCCCAAGCTGGCCGCTCTGCGCCGGCGGATCGAAGCCGACCCCGCGGTGATCTATGCGACCGCCATCGAAAATGGCGAGCATCCCGCCGGCTCCGGCGCACATCTGGGGCAGGTGCCACTGGCCGAGGTGATTGAGCGCTTCGGCGTCTAGCAACAACAGGAGCGCCTACGGGCGCTCTTTCGCATTGCGCCAATGCGCCGTGCCGGCTTGCGCGCGCGCGCAGTCGGTGCTTAACGGTCGGCCTTGATTTCAGGTCGCGCGTTTGGGCGGGCCGCAGCGCGCAGGTTTTTTCTCCATGATCCGTCTCGACAGCATCGGTAAGCAGAATGGCAAGCAGATCGTCTTCATCGACGCCTCCGCCACGCTGCTGCGGGGCGAAAAGGTCGGGCTGGTGGGGCCCAATGGCGCGGGCAAGACCACGTTGTTCCGCATGATCACCGGCGAGGAACAGCCCGATGAGGGCCAGGTCTCGGCCGATCGGGGCATTACCATCGGCTATTTCAGCCAGGATGTCGGGGAGATGAGTGGCCGCCCCGTGGTGGCCGAGGTGATGGATGGGGCGGGGCCCGTCAGTGCGCTGATTTCAGAGATGCGGGCGCTCGAAGCCGATATGGGTGATCCCGACAAGGCAGACGAGATGGATGCCATTATCGAGCGCTATGGCGAGGTGCAGCACCAGTTCGAGGAACTGGACGGCTATTCGCTCGATGGGCGGGCGCGCGAAGTGCTCGATGGCCTGGGATTTTCTCAGGAGATGATGGACGGCGATGTGGGCGCGCTCAGCGGCGGCTGGAAGATGCGCGTGGCCCTGGCCCGCATCCTGTTGCAGCGGCCCGACGCCTTGCTGCTGGACGAGCCGAGCAACCATCTGGACCTCGAAAGCCTGATTTGGCTCGAGAAATTCCTGCAGAATTATACCGGCGCCCTGTTCATGACCTCGCACGATCGCGAATTCATGAACCGGATCTGCACCAAGATCATCGAGATCGATGCGGGCGCACTGACCTCCTATTCGGGCAATTACGAATTCTACCAGCAGCAGCGGGCGATTGCCGAAAAGAACCAGCAGGCGCAGTTCGAACGCCAGCAGGCCATGCTGGCCAAGGAACTCGATTTCATCGCCCGCTTCAAGGCGCGGGCCAGCCATGCCGCGCAGGTGCAGAGCCGGGTCAAAAAGCTCGACAAGATCGACCGCGTCGAGCCGCCCAAGCGCCGCCAGGTGGTGGATTTCGAATTCCGCCCGGCGCCGCGCTCGGGCGAGGACGTGGCCCTGCTCAAGGGCGTTTCCAAGAGTTACGGCAGCCGCACCATCTATGATGGGCTCGACTTCCACGTCCGGCGGCGCGAGCGCTGGTGTATTATGGGCGTCAACGGCGCCGGCAAGTCGACGCTGCTCAAGCTCGTAACCGGCACGACCGAGCCCGATCAGGGCAGTGTGTCGCGCGGGCCATCGGTCAAGATGGCCTATTTCGCCCAGCATGCTATGGATGTGCTCGATGGCGATCTGACGGTGTTCCAGCAGCTCGAAAGCTCATTCCCGCAGGCGGGCCAGGCGCCGCTGCGGGCGCTGGCCGGATGCTTTGGCTTTTCGGGCGACGAGATCGAGAAGAAGTGCCGGGTGCTCTCGGGCGGCGAGAAGGCGCGGCTGGTGATGGCGATGATGCTGTTCGATCCGCCCAATTTCCTGGTGCTGGACGAGCCGACCAACCATCTTGATATCGCCACCAAGGAAATGCTGATCACGGCGCTCAGTGCCTATGAAGGCACGATGCTGTTCGTCAGCCATGACCGGCATTTCCTCGCCGCCTTGTCCAACCGCGTGCTGGAGCTGACGCCGGAGGGCGTGCATGTCTATGGCGGCGGCTATACCGAATATGTGCAGAGCACCGGACAGGAAGCGCCGGGCCTGCGCAGCTAGCGCGGGTCAGAACAGTTCGGCGTCGCCATGGCTCTGGTGGGCGGCAATGCCGGAGAGGGCCGGGACGCGCAGTTCGTCCAGCGTCAGGCTTTCCCAGATTTCGTCATAGACGCTGTCGGGCGCGGTGGGCGGCAGCAGCGCGAATTGGCGCACGGCAAGTGCCATATTGTGGCAGCGCTGCTCGATGCGGTCCTGGCCCTGCAGGGCCGTCACGATCATCTGCACGGCCTCTTTGATCGAGGGATCGTTTTTGAGACCGTTGGCCGCCAACAGGTCGAGCGCTTCGGTAATGCCCTCCAGCATGGAGGCAGTTTGGCGCGCAGTTTCGTCCAACTCTCGCGCGAGTTTTTGAAGTGACATTGTCGAAGAACCCTAGCCCTGATGGCAGGCACCCTAGCCTAATCTTTCTAAAGCTCTTCTTGCTGAAATGGACAAGAACAAGGGCTCAGGGGCACGTGGTTAGCGATTGGCTAACGAGTTCTGCGCCAGTATGGCGGCAAGAGGCGCCTAGCGGATTTTGACCACCTATTATGTCCATGACCAGTTCACTGCCGCCTGAATTCGACCGCGGCGTGGTCACCACCGTACACCAGGGCGATTGCCACGTATCCGCCGCGGCGGACCTGACGTATTCCACCGTATTGGGGTCCTGCATATCGGCCTGCGTACGCGACCGGGTTGCCCTGGTGGGGGGCATGAACCATTTCCTGCTCGCCGAGCAATCGGGCGCGGCGCGCGATCGGTACGGCGCCTCGGCCCGCTATGGCGCCTTTGCCATGGAGCAGTTGATCAACAAGGTCTTGAGCCTGGGCAGCGGCAAGAAAGCCAATCTCGAGATCAAGGTATTTGGCGGCGGCAAGATCAATGCGGCGCTCGATGATGTGGGGGCCAAGAATATCGACTTCGTCCGCCAGTTCCTCCATGACGAAGGCTATGTGCTGGCCGGCCAGGATGTGGGCGGCACTTATGCGCGGCGCGTGCTGTTCAAGCCGCATTCGGGGCGGGCTTTCGTCAAGCGGCTCGATAGCGATATGGGGGCCAATGTGGCGCGCGAAGAAATCGCCATTGCCAAGCGGCGCGTGGTGGCGCGACCGCCAGTGGACGATATCGAATTGTTCTAGGACTTTACCTGCGATCAACTTGGCTTAGCGAAGTGTTACACAGCTAGGCTGCCATAGAGAGTTGATTAACCATTCGGCGCTAGGGTTTTTTTCATGTTTAACCCTCGGCTGATTTGCGGATCAAGCGTGCCATGCACACACTGCGCCTGGCGCTGATTGCTGGCGGGCTGTGGCTCGTGGCCTTTGCCACAGCGCTTGGCCTGTTGCCGTTATTGGGATGGGGCGTTGCCTGGATCGGCGCCAGTGTGCTGGCGGCCGCATTGGCTTTTGGCGGCACCGTGCTGGCGGTGGCGCTGGCGGCGCAGCGCGAGCAGACCATGCTGGGCGCCATCGCACTGGCGGCGGGGCTCACCGAGCGCGCCGCGGGGCCATTGGCCATCACCGATATCGTGGAAAAGATGAACCGGCGGCTCGAGGCGGCGCATCATTTCAAGAGCGGCATCGCGGCGCTGCACCAGTGCGCGCTGGTGGCCGACGATGCCGGAGGCATTGTCGTGGCCAGTGCGGGGCTGCGGGCCTTGGCGCCGGCGGCGGTGGGTGGCGGCACGCTGGATGGGCTGTTCGGCAGCGGCTATCTCAAATCGGGCGGCGGAGCGCCCGAACAGGGCATGGTGGTGCTGGGCACCAAGCGGTTCGAGGTGATGCGCCGGCCGATCGCGGCGGGGCGGTTCCTGCTCGAGCTCATCCCGGCCGGTTGCTATATCGAAGATGACGACCTGGACGCCTATGCAACAGCCATGGCGGCCGGGCAAACCGGGTTCCGCTTCGAGGCCGATATGGCGGCCAGCAATCGCGCGCTGGCGAGCCTTAATCGGGGCATCGAGGCGGTGGATGAAGGTCTGGAGCAGATCGATCGCGTGCTGGCGGGCGATGCTGGCCCGATGGGCGTGGGCGCGCTGGGCCGGCAGGCACGCGAGCTGGCCGACTTTATCGCCGCCGTGGAGAGCCAATTGGCCGATGCCGTGGAAGCGCGCGAGGCGCTCGAGGGCAAGCTGGGCGCGGTGGCCCAGCTGATCGGCGCCTTTGAAAACCGCGCCGCCCAATTTGCCGGCTTTGCCAGCGGCACGGCCGACGACCTCCAAACCGGTGGGCAGGCGCTGCAACGCGGCGGCGAATTGGTGCGGCGGGCACGCGCCACCGAGCGCGATGCGCGCACGCTGGCCGGCGAGGCGGAACTGGCGGCGGCGCGCACCCATGCGGCTGTCGGCGATATCGATCAGATGACCGCCGAAATCGACAAGATGATCGCGGCCATCGAGGACGTCTCGTTCCGCACCAATTTATTGGCGCTCAATGCGGCGGTGGAAGCGGCGCGGGCGGGAGAAAAGGGCGCGGGCTTTGCCGTGGTGGCCGATGAAGTGCGCATGCTGGCGCAATTGACCAACAAGTCGGCCAAGGAAATCCGCAGCGTGGTCAGCCGCGGCCGCGGCCAGGCCGAGACCGGGCTGGCCCATGCCCAATCGCTGCAAAAAATGATTGCGGCGCTGGGCGGGCATTTACGCAATCTAAGCAATGAAACCGATACGATCACCGCAACTCTGGACGACGGGGAGACCGCGATCAAGCGGCTTGCCGGACGGATGGAGGCGTTTGACGCAGTGCGGGAGCAGGATGCCATCCCCAAGCAGCGGCTGATCGCATAACAGGCAAGCCAGAATGGCTGGCTTATTGGGGGAACGTCTGCATGGATCACGGGGAAATATCCCTCAGCGAACGGGAGTTTTCGCGGATCAAAAGCCGCGTCTATGCGGTGGCCGGCATTTCCCTCAGCGATGCCAAGCGGACATTGGTCATCTCCCGCCTCTCCAAGATTGTGCGCGGCTTGGGGCTCACCAGTTTTGACGCCTATGTCGATCTGCTCGAGCGGGGCGGCACGGCGCAGGACAGCCAGAATTTCGTCAATGCGCTGACCACCAATCTCACCCGCTTCTATCGCGAGGACCATCATTTCGAGCATTTGCGCAGCCATGTCGGCGGTCTGATCGCCCACAAGCCGCGCGGCACCCGCCTGCGCATCTGGTCGGCGGGCTGCTCGACGGGGCAGGAGCCTTATACGATCGGACTCGACCTGCTGGCGGCGTTTCCCGAGCTCAAGCGCTGGGATTTCAAGATCCTCGCCACCGACATCGATACGGCGGTGCTCGCCAAAGCGGCGCGCGGGATTTATCCCGACAGCGAATTGAGCGGGCTGACGCCGGAGCGGCAGCGGCTGTTCGAAGGCGCCGAGGATGGCGGCCTGCAGATCCCGGCGGCAGCGCGCGAGCTGGTCTCGTTCAAGCCGCTGAATCTGATCGGGCCCTGGCCGATGAAGGGGCCATTCGACGCGATTTTCTGCCGCAATGTGGCGATCTATTTCGACAAGCCGACCCAGGGCGAAATGTTCGGCCGGCTGGGCAAGATGCTGGCGCCCGAGGCGTTCCTTTATATTGGGCATTCGGAAAATCTGGGCGCGGGCGGCGGCGATTTCCGGCTGGTCGGCAAGACGATTTATCAATCGCGGCTCGCATTGGGCAAAAGGGAGGCGGCATGAGCATCAAGGTTCTGGTCGTCGACGATTCCGCGCTGATCCGCGAAGTGTTGACGCGCATGCTGTCGCGCGATGGCGATATCGATGTGGTGGGCACGGCCACCGATCCGATCGACGCGCGCGAAAAGATCAAGGCGCTCAACCCCGATGTGGTGACGCTCGATATTGAAATGCCCAATATGAATGGGCTGGATTTCCTCGACCGGCTGATGCGGCTGCGGCCTACCCCGGTGGTGATGGTGTCGACGCTGACCAAGAAGGGCGCCAGCGAAACGCTGCTGGCACTCGAATTGGGCGCGGTGGATTTCGTTGCCAAGCCGAGCGCGGAATATGAGGGTGGGATCGAGGCCTTCGGCGCCGGGCTGCGCGACAAGATTCGCGCTGCGGCGCGTTCGGATGTGCGCGGCCGGGCCAGCCGGATCGAAGCGCCCAAAGTGGCGATCAAGACGGCGGCGGCGCCGGCTGGCGCACTCATCGCCATTGGTGCATCGACCGGCGGGGTCGAGGCGATACGGGCCGTGCTGGTGGATATGCCGCTCGATTGTCCGCCCATCGTCATCGCCCAGCATATGCCGGCAGGGTTTACCGCCCGCTTTGCCGCGCGGCTCGATGAACTCTGCGCCATCACCGTGGTGGAAGCGCAGGATCGCATGCCGCTATTGCCCGGCCATGCCTATGTGGCGCGGGGCGGGTTGCATTTGCGGGTCGAGCGCTCCTCGGGCCAGCTCAAATGCCGGCTCAGCGAGGATGGCCTGGAAAGCGGGCATCGGCCCAGCGTCGATGTGCTGTTCGAATCCGTGGCCAAGGTGGTCGGCCCGATGGCCGTCGGCGCGATCCTGACCGGGATGGGGCGCGATGGGGCGCGCGGGCTCAAGCTGATGCGCGATGCGGGCGCCTATACATTGGGGCAGAACCAGGCTTCGGCTTTGGTCTATGGCATGCCGCGGGTGGCGTTCGAGGAAGGCGCAGTGGTCGAGCAGGCGCCGATCGAAGCCATAGCCGGGCGGCTGGCCCATGCCTTGGTTAAGCTCAAGACCGCCGCATAGGGACAAAGCGCAGGAAGCGATTGAGGGATTTGTAACGCTTCTTCTCTAAGTGTTTTCAGTCAGTTCGGGAGTGGCCCCGAAACCAGAAGGTGACCAAAACCATGCCGAAAGCCAGCGCTGTCAGCGTTCTCGTGGTCGATGACCAGCAGTCCATGCGCGGTATTGCCAAATATATTCTGACCCAATTGGGCTTCAAGGACATTATCGAGGCCAAGAGCGGCCGCGATGCCCTGGGCAAGCTCGAAAAGGGCAATGTCGATCTGATCATTTCGGATTGGAACATGGAAGATATTGACGGGCTGACCCTGCTCAAGGTGATCCGCAAGCATCCGCGCACCCAGGCCATGCCGTTCATCATGGCGACCGGCCGTTCCGACAAGGAACAGGTCAAGGAAGCCATTTCCTTCGGCGTCAACAATTACATCATCAAGCCGTTCGACGCGACGACGATGAAAAAGCGCATCGAGGCGGTTATTGGTGCGCTGAGCTGATACTTTTTGCAGCATTATTGGAATGAATACCGGGCGCCCATTGGGCGCCCTTTGTTTTGGCCATCCGTAAACTACCATACCAGTGCAACCCAAATTTAAGGTCCCGGCCTTAGGATCGCGCCAACTTGGGAGGGGGGCGTCCAGAAGGGCGCTTTGGCGAGAAGTGAAACTATTTGCGGGACTGAAGAATATTCGGCTGACGACGGCGATTGCCGCCCTGGCCCTGACCTCGATTGCGGTGACGGTGATTGCCTATACGGCCACGGTCTATGTCGATCTGCGCGGGCAGGCGACACGAGCCAGCATCGCCAAGCAGGCGTCCGACCTGCAGGTGGCGGCAACGGTCTATGAAAAGCGCCTGCCGGGCTCGGTGGTGACCTGGGCCGAGGAGGGCGGCATTGCCACCTTCCAGACTTACGCGATCCCGTTCTTCTACGACACCGCCGCTATCGATGCGCTGACCCGGGTGACGGGCGACGCGTCGGCGATTTTCGGTTTCGATCCGGCCACCGGAATATTCACCGCCAAGACCACTAGCTTCGTGCTGCCCGATGGCACGCGGGCCAAGGATTTCGCGCTCGACGCGGCCTCGCCCGAGGCCGTGGCGCTGGCCGCCAACCAGCCTTATGCCGGCGAAGTCAGCATGCAGGATCAGCGCTTCAACGGCGCGTTCCAGCCCATCACCAATCTCAGCGGGGAATTGCTCGGCGCCTTCTTCGTCGGCGGCGATGCCGGAGCGGCTGAAGTCACGGCCCGCGCCTCGGCGCTTAATATGGTCATTATTGGCGCGGTGCTGCTGGCAGTACTGGGCAGCGTGGCGCTGCTGGTGTCGCGCTGGCTCACCAGATCCATCCCGCGCCTGGCCGGGGCGATGGACGAGATTGCCGATGGCAAGTTCGATACCATCGTGCCGTTCACCGACCGGGGCAATGAAGTGGGTGCCATGGCGCGGGCCGTGGAAGTCTTCCGCGAGAGTGGCCTGCGGGTCAGCCAGATGACCGAGGCGGAAGCCGCCCGGATCATTGCCGATCAGGAAAACCGCCAGCAGATGATGGCGGAACTGCAATCAGCCTTTGGCGAAGTGGTCGATGCGGCCGTGGCGGGTGACTTTACCCGGCAGGTCACGACCGAATTCCCCGATCCCGAACTCAATAGCCTGGCCAGCGGGGTCAACAACCTGGTCTCGACCTTCAATCGCGGCGTGTCGGAACTGGGCGAAGTGCTCGGCGCCATGGCCGATACCGACCTGACCCAGCGCATGAGCGGGGATTACGAGGGCGCCTTCGCGACCATCAAGACCGACATTAATGCTGTGGCCGACAAGCTGACCGAAGTGGTCGGGCAGTTGCGCCACACCTCCGGCGCCCTCAAGACCGCGACCGGGGAAATCCTCTCCGGCGCCAATGATCTCTCGGAACGCACCACCAAGCAGGCGGCGACCATCGAGGAAACTTCGGCCGCGATGGAGCAGCTGGCCTCGACCGTGCTGGCCAATGCGCAGCGCGCCAAGGATGCCAGCGCCAATGCGGCTGAAGTCACCCGTACTGCCGAAGAAGGCGGCAAGGTGATGGATGCGGCCAATGTCGCCATGGAGCGGATCACCGAATCCTCCGCCAAGATTTCCAACATTATCGGGCTGATCGACGACATCGCGTTCCAGACCAATCTTTTGGCCTTGAACGCCTCCGTAGAAGCCGCGCGCGCTGGCGACGCCGGCAAGGGCTTTGCCGTGGTGGCCGTGGAAGTGCGGCGGCTGGCGCAATCGGCGGCCTCGGCGTCCTCAGATGTGAAAAAGTTGATCGAGCAGAGTGCCGGTGAAGTGCGCGGCGGCAGCAAGCTGGTCAGCGATGCCTCAAGCAAGCTCAAGGCCATGCTCGAAGGCGTGCGCGGCAACAATGCATTGCTCGAATCCATCGCCCGCGACAGCCGTGAACAGGCTTCGGCGATCGAAGAGGTCAATACCGCCGTGCGCACCATGGACGAGATGACCCAGCACAATGCGGCTTTGGTGGAAGAAACCAATGCGGCGATCGAACAGACCGAAGGGCAGGCGATCGAGCTGGACCGCATCGTCGATGTATTCCGCATCGGCGGCTCTGACGTGGCGGACTGGCAGCGGGACGAGGATGTGCGGGGCCTGCAACAGCGGGTCAAGCGTGCTGCAGGTGGTCTGGTCAGCCGAGGCAATACGGCTATGGCCCGCGACTGGGAGGCGTTCTAGCCCCACCTTGCCAAGAGCCGGCCTCTCCTCAAAGGGAGAGGCGGCGCGGTAAGGGCTCGCTAATCGATCTCGCGTACATATACGCATCGGCGCGCCAGAAGGCGCGTTGTTTGGGGGAGTTCGGCATGTTTCGTCGGGTTGGCCGGTTTTTCGGCAATGTAAAGATGACCACGGCCATTGCGGCATTGGTTCTGATTTCGATCATTGGTTCGGTTGGCGCGGTGACCGCCGCCATCTATTTCAACACCAATGCGACCCTGGCGCGCCAAAGCGAAGAAAGTCAGGCCACGCACATGGGTGCCGCCGCGACCATCCTCGAGCGGCGGCTGGCCGGTTCGGTGCTGACCTGGAGCGAAGACGGCAGTATCGGTAATTTCCAGAGCTGGGCCGTGCCGCCCTTCTACGACACCGAAATCATCGATTCCGTGGTGCGCGTCATCAAGGAAGACGCAACCATCTACGTGCTCGACAGCGCCAGCCAGAATTTCCTCGGCAAGACGACCAGCCTGACCGCGCCCGATGGGACGCGCGCCGCTGATCTGGTGCTGGATCCCAATAGCCCAGCCTATGCCACGGTGATGGCCGGGGAGCGTTTCTTCGGTACGCTGCCGGTCAATGGCGTCGAGTATTACGCCACGATTTTGCCGATCAAGAAGATGAGCGCCGCCGACAAGCTCAACGGCCCGGTGATGGGCGCCATCTTCGTGGGGACGCCGCTGGCGCAGGTCGCGGCGCAGATGAATTCGGCGCTGCAGCTGATCGCCATGGTGGGTGGAGCCGCCATTGTCGGGTTTGGCCTTTTGGGCCTCCTGGCCTCGCGGCTGTTGACCAAGCCGCTGCCCATTCTGGTCGGCGCGGCCGCGCGGATCGCCGAGGGCGAATATGATACTGAAGTGCCCTTTACCGGGCGCGGCAATGAAATCGGCGCCATGGCCAAGGCGGTCGATGTGTTCCGCGAAAACGGGCTGCGCATCAGCCAGATGACGGAAGCCGAGGCCGCGCGGATCATTGCCGACCAGGAAAACCGCCAGCAGATGATGGCGGAACTGCAATCGGCCTTTGGCGAAGTGGTCGACGCGGCCGTCGCCGGGGATTTCACCCGGCAGGTCACGGCGGAGTTTCCGGATCCCGAACTCAATAGCCTCGCGAGTGGGGTCAACAACCTGGTCTCCACCTTCAATCGCGGCGTCTCGGAACTGGGCCAGGTGCTCGGCGCCATGGCGGATACCGACCTGACCCAGCGCATGAGCGGCGACTATGAGGGCGCGTTCGCGACCATCAAGACCGACATCAATGCTGTGGCCGACAAGCTGACCGAAGTGGTCGGCCAGTTGCGGCATACCTCCGGCGCGCTCAAGACCGCGACGGGCGAAATCCTCTCCGGCGCCAATGACCTCTCCGAACGCACCACCAAGCAGGCGGCGACCATCGAGGAAACCTCCGCCGCGATGGAACAGCTAGCCTCGACCGTGCTGGCCAATGCGCAGCGGGCCAAGGATGCGAGCGCCAATGCGGCTGAAGTCACCCGTACTGCCGAAGAGGGCGGCAAGGTGATGGATGCGGCCAACGTTGCCATGGAGCGGATCACCGAATCCTCCGCCAAGATCTCCAATATTATCGGATTGATCGACGACATCGCCTTCCAGACCAACCTTTTGGCCCTCAACGCCTCCGTAGAAGCCGCACGGGCCGGCGACGCCGGCAAGGGTTTTGCCGTGGTGGCCGTCGAAGTGCGGCGCTTGGCGCAGTCGGCGGCATCGGCCTCCTCGGATGTCAAGAAACTGATCGAGCAGAGTGCCGGCGAAGTGCGTGGCGGCAGCAAGCTGGTCAGCGATGCCTCGAGCAAGCTCAAGGCGATGCTCGAAGGTGTGCGCGGCAATAATGCATTGCTGGAATCCATCGCCCGGGACAGTCGCGAACAGGCGTCAGCGATCGAAGAGGTCAATACCGCTGTGCGCACCATGGATGAGATGACCCAGCACAATGCGGCCCTGGTGGAAGAGACCAATGCGGCCATCGAGCAAACCGAGGGGCAGGCCGTCGAGCTGGACCGCATCGTCGACGTGTTCCGCATCGAGGCGGCCGAGCAGCAGCCGTTGCGACGGGATGATGCCGGTGCCCGTGGCCTGCAGCAGCGGCTCAAAAACGCCGCTAGCGGGCTGGTCCGCGGCAACACCGCCTTGGCGCGCGACTGGGAAGCCTTCTAGGGCGCTAATACGGTGCTAATCGATTTGCGATAAACAGACTGGGTCTGGCTTGCGTCCGTGGGACGCGCCGCTTGGGGGAGTTCGGCATGTTCAAACGCTTGGGCCGGTTCTTCGGCAATATCAAGATGACCACGGCCATTGCGGCGCTGGTCATTTCGGCGGTGATTGTCTCGGTCGCGGCGGTGAGCCTGACCATGTTCATCTCGCTCAGCGCCTCGGTGCGGACCGATGCGATGGCCAGCCAGGTCAAGGCGCTCAAGACCGCTGCGACCATCCTCAAGGGCGGCATGCCCGACACCAATGTGGCCTGGACCCCCGAAGGGGAACTCGAGGCGATCAGCACCTGGATGATGCCGGGTCAGTTCGGCAAGGACGAATTGGTCAATTCCATCGCCAGGGTCACCGACGAAGCCGCGACGATCTTCGTCTGGGACGAGGCGACCACCGATTTCGTGCGCAAATCGACCACCATTATGGGCGCCGATGGGGCGCCGATCGTGGGCACGCCGCTCGACAAGGCTGGCGCGGCCTATGCCGCCATGCTGGCGGGCACGCCCTATTTCGGCGAGGCCATTGTGGTCGACAAGCCCTATTACACCGCCTACCAGCCCATTCTCAACCGCAGCGGCAAGCCGATCGGCGTGCTGTTCGTGGGCACCGACAAGGCGCAGGTCGAGGCGGTCATCTATGACATGCTCAAGCTGCTGCTCGGGGTGGGCGCGGCGATCCTGGTGGCCCTGGGGGCGCTGGGCTATCTGATGTCGCGGCTGATGATGGCGCCGGTGCCCAAGCTGGCGCGCACCATGGAAGTCATCGCCTCCGGCGATTACGACGCTGCGGTGCCCTATACCGGGCGCGGCAACGAAATCGGCGCCATGGCCAAGGCTGTCGAAGTGTTCCGCGACAACGGGCTCAAGGTCAGCCAGATGAGCGAAGAAGAGCGCGCGGCTTCGGTGCGCCGCCGCGTCGAGCGCACCGATATGATGGTGGCGCTGCAGGCCGCCTTCGGCGAAGTGGTGGATGCCGCCATTGCCGGGGATTTCTCCAAGCGCGTACATGCCCAATTCCCCGATGCCGAACTCAATGCCCTGGCCGGCAGCGTCAATGCTTTGGTCGAAACGGTCGATCGTGGGCTCGGCGAAACCGGCGAAGTGCTGGGAGCGCTGGCCGATACCGATCTGACCCGCCGCATGCATGGCGACTATCAGGGCGCCTTTGCCAAGCTTAAGGGCGATACCAATGCGGTGACCGACAAGCTCACCGAAATCGTTGGTGGCGCCAAGGCGATCTCGGGCGCGCTCAAGACGGCGACGGGGGAAATCCTTTCCGGCGCCAATGATCTCTCCGAACGGACCACCAAGCAGGCCGCGACCATCGAGGAAACCTCGGCCGCCATGGAGCAATTGGCGGCAACGGTGGCCGAGAATGCGCGGCTGGCCGAAGACGCCAATGGCAAGGCGCAATTGGTGTCCAAAAGCGCGGCCCAGAGCGGGGTCACCATGACCGAAGCCAATGCGGCCATGGAACGCATCACCACTTCCTCGGCCAAGATCTCCAATATTATCGGGCTGATCGACGATATCGCCTTCCAGACCAATCTTTTGGCCTTGAACGCCTCCGTCGAAGCCGCCCGCGCCGGCGACGCCGGCAAGGGCTTTGCCGTGGTGGCCGTCGAAGTGCGGCGGCTGGCGCAATCGGCTGCTTCGGCGTCCTCGGACGTCAAGGCACTGATCGAGCAATCGGCCACTGAAGTGCGCGGCGGCAGCAAGCTCGTGTCCAATGCGGCCGAGCAATTGGCCGGCATGCTGGCGGCGGTGGACCAGAACACGGCCATCATGCAGTCGATCGCCAAGGCCAGCCGCGAGCAGGCCATGGCCATTGGCGAAGTCAGCACCTCGGTACGGGTGCTGGATGAGATGACCCAACACAATGCCGCTCTGGTGGAAGAAATGAACGCCGCCATCGAGCAGAGCGAAGCCCAGGCGGCCCAGCTCGACCAGGTGGTAGACGTGTTTACGCTCGAGCAAAGCCCGGCGCGCACCACGGCGCCGGCGCCCCGTGCTCCGGTGCCGGTTCGTGGTGGGGCACAGGCCGCGGCCCGCTCCTATCTCAGCCAGGGCAATGCCGCCATCGCGGCGGATTGGAACGAGTTCTAGGGCGGTCTGGACTGCTTGCTTTGAGCTTTGGCATGGACAGGACATCGGTTCTTGCCCTCCCTCCCCTTGAGGGGAGGGCCGGGGTGGGGGTCGCTGTGGCTCCAGCGCGAAGCCGTCGGCCCCCTCCCTCATTCCCTCCCCTCAAGGAGGAGGGAGGCGAAAGAGCCAATCCCTCACGTGAAAATCCAAGTGATACCCTCCCTGCGTGTAGATCGCAGCCCGCCAATATACGTTGCGCTGCCAAGCATCGCCGAAAGCGCCCGTTAACCTATTGGGCGCAACAATGACCAACCAAAGCTTTGGTTTTATTTAAGAAATTAGCCATTCTCAAGGGTGCGAGTGACGCAATGCGTCCTGCTGAGCCACGGCGAGATAGCCAGATCGGACAATTGCTGCCGGCCGCTGCCGTGGCGATGTTCACCATTTTTATGGCATTTGCCGCGGTCCACGTGCCGCCCAGGCAAGGCGAGATGGGGGTGGTTTTTGCCCCCTGGACGAGCCAGGCCGAAATCTTGGGAGCGGTGATAGAGGCAGGCGGGCGGATCGTCGATACCAGCCGGCTGCCCAATGTCATCGTCGCCTATGGGCTGGATGAAGGTTTTGCCGCGCGGATACGTGACCGGGGCGCGTGGTTCACAATTGCAGCAATCGGTCTTTGCGCGGGCACGGGGAGCCTAAGCTGATGAATCATGGCATGAATCTGGAACAATTTCGCATGCAGGCGGCCATTGGGCTGTGCGCGATGAGCGCGGTGCTGGCGGCCGCCGCCTTGGGCATCGACGTCGTGCGCTGGGGTGGGCCGGGCATGGCCAGCGTGTTGGCCTTCGCCACGCTGGGGGCGCTGGTCGCGGGGCTGGCATTGTTCCGCCACCAGCCGGCCTTCCGATATCTGGCCGTTTCGGTGCTGATGGCGCAAGTGATGGCGACCTTGATCGCCATGCGTGGCCATCCCCAGCAGGTCGATATGCACATGGCCTTCTTTGCAGCTTTGGCCATGTGCGCGCTGCTCTATGACATCAAGGCCATCCTGGTCGGCGCGGCGCTGGTGGCGGTGCACCATCTGGGGCTGGGCCTGTTCTGGAGCGAGATGGTGTTTTATGGCGGCGCGGGGCTCGATCGGGTCGTGCTGCATGCCGTGATCCTGGTGGCCGAGGCGCTGGCGCTGGTCTGGATGACGCGCAATACCGAAGTGCTGCTGCAATTGGCGAACCTGAAATCCGACGAAGCCGAAAGCGAGGCCGCGACGGCGCGCCAGCATGCCCAGACGGTCAGGGAGAGCCTGGAAACCAGCCAGACCCGCGCGGCCTTGATGCAGACCTTACAATCGGGTTTTGGCGACGTGGTCGACGCGGCGGTGGCCGGCGATTTCAGCCATCGGATCGTGGCCGATTTCCCCGACGAGGATCTCAACCGGCTGGCCAATGCGATCAATCTGCTGCTCGGCACGGTCGAGCGTGGCGTCGCCGAAACCGGCATGGTGCTGACGGCTTTGGCCGATACCGACCTGACGCGGCGCATGGATGGGGATTATCGCGGCGCCTTTGCCAAGCTCAAGACCGACACCAATAGCGTGGTCGATACGCTGTCCGAGCTGGTCAACCGGCTCAAGGGCACGTCGGGCTCGCTGCGCACCGCGACGGGGGAAATCCTGTCGGGGGCCAATGATCTGTCCGAACGCACCACCAAGCAGGCGGCGACTATAGAGGAAACCACGGCAGCGATCGAGCAATTGAGCAATGCGGTGCTCGAAAACGCCAAGCGGGCCGAAACGGCCAGCAGCAAGGCGCAGGCGGTATCCCACACCGCCACCGAAGGCGGGCAGGTGATGGATAAGGCCAATGCGGCCATGGCCGGGATCGAAGCCAGTTCGGCCAAGATTTCCAACATTATCGGGCTGATCGACGACATCGCCTTCCAGACCAATCTTCTGGCGCTGAATGCTTCGGTGGAAGCGGCGCGAGCAGGCGATGCGGGCAAGGGCTTTGCCGTGGTCGCCATCGAAGTGCGGCGGCTGGCCCAGTCGGCAGCGGGGGCGTCGGCGGAGGTCAAGCAATTGATCGAGGCGAGCGCCGAGGAAGTGCGGGGCGGCAGCAAGCTTGTGGGGCAGGCGGCCGAAAAGCTGCTCGATATCCTGGCGGTGGCGCAGGAAAGCTCGAGCCTGATCGATTCCATCGCCCATGCCAACAAGCAGCAATCCTCAGCCCTGCAGGAGGTCACCGCCGCAGTGCGGCAGATGGACGAGATGACCCAGCACAATGCGGCTCTGGTGGAAGAGACCAATGCCGCCATCGAGCAGACCGAGGCGCAGGCGGCCGAACTCGATACCATTATCGAGGTGTTCCGCACCGAGGACAGGCCCTCGCTCGCTCCGGCAATGGGACGGGTGCGGCTGGCTTCCTGACACGGGCTGTCAGCAGCGACGCGCTAAGGCTTTGCGGCGCAGACCAGCGCCGGGAGCCCGATAATGAGTGCTGCACGCAAGTTTGAACAGGCCGAACGCCTGCCGGCCGGTGCGCCATTGCAAAGCGAGCTGGATGCTTTGCTGGCGCCCTTGCCCGAGCCGGTGGCGGCTTTGGCGCGGCGGCTGGTCGCCCTGGTTGCGGCCCATCCGGGGCTGTCGGGCGAGGTCAAGACGGGCTGGAAATCGATCAATTTCCGCCATGCCAAAGCCGGCCATGTCTGTGCAGTGTTTCCGCATCTCGATCGGGTATCGCTCTATTTCGAACAAGGGCGGCTGCTCGACAATGGCCATGGGTTGTTTCAGGGCGAAGGGCTCAAGAAAGGGCGCTTCATCCGCATGCTGCCGGGCGCGGAAATTCCCATCGACATAATCGGCATCCTGATTGCCGAGGCCATTGCCCTGCAGCAGTGAGCATGCTTGAAAGCTCCAATGCTTGTGGGAGTTTAGGCAATGGCGCGGATTGGTCTGGTGGCGCATGACGACAAGAAGGACGAATTGTGCGCCTGGGCCGTGCAGCATAAGCGCAAGCTGAGCGAGCATGATTTATGGGCGACCGGCACCACGGGCGGGCGCGTCATGGCGGCCACCGGCTTGCCGGTGACCCTGCTCAAAAGCGGGCCGCTGGGTGGCGACCAGCAGCTTGGCGCGATGATCTGCGAAGGCCGGCTGGATGTGCTGATCTTCTTCATCGATCCGCTGTCTGCGCAGCCCCATGATGTGGATGTCAAAGCGCTGACCCGGCTGGCGACGCTCTACGATGTCCTGCTCGCCAACAACAAACCCACGGCCGATGCGGTTCTGGCCGCTGTACAGTAAACCGGTTTCCGCTTGAGGCGGGCTTGCTTCCGGTTGACCACCTGCCCCCGTTATGAACAGATGCCACAAAATAGCCCGGACAATGAACCGGGCATGGCAGTTCAGGAAAACGGAACGGGTTTGGGTGTCCTCTGATGTAGTTATTGACGTTCGCAACGTCAGCAAGCGCTTTGGCGGTTTGACCGCCGTCAACAATTGTTCGCTCTCGGTTCGGCGCGGCTCGGTCACAGGCTTGATCGGGCCCAATGGCGCGGGCAAATCGACGCTGTTCAATATCGTGGCCGGCAATATCGTGCCCGATAGCGGACAGGTGATTTTCGACGGCCAGGATGTGACGGGCCTCAAGCCGCACCAATTGTTCCGCACCGGCATGTTGCGCACCTTCCAGATCGCGCATGAATTCTCCAATATGACGGCGCTGGAAAACCTGATGATGGTGCCGGGCGACCAGCCGGGCGAATATCTGGCCAATGCCTGGTTCCGGCCCGGCCTGGCCAAATCGCGCGAGACCGAAGTGCGCAAGAAGGCGCTCGATGTCATCGATTTCCTCAAGCTCGGCCATGTGCGCAATGAGCTGGCGGGCAATCTCTCGGGCGGGCAGAAAAAGCTACTCGAACTGGGCCGCACCATGATGGTGGATGCCAAGGTGGTGCTGCTCGACGAGGTGGCGGCCGGCGTCAACAAGACCTTGCTCAATGATCTTGCCGCCAATATCGAGCGGATGAACAAGGAATTGGGCTACACCTTCTTTGTCATCGAGCACGATATGGACCTGATCGGGCGGCTGTGTGATCCGGTCATCGTGATGGCCGCCGGCGAGAAGATCGCCGAGGGCCCGATGGCCGAAATCCGCGCCAATCCGGCCATTGTCGAGGCCTATTTCGGCACCCCGGTGGAAGCAGCATAATGGCCTTGATCGAACTCAAACACGTCGTCGGCGGCTATGGCGGCGCGCCGATCCTCAATGGCGTCAATATCGCCATCGAGCCGCATGATATCGGGGTGATTGTCGGCCCCAATGGCGCGGGCAAATCCACCACGTTGAAGGCGATTTTCGGCCTGCTCAAGGTCACCGGCGGCACCATCGAATTCGGCGGCGAGAATGTCGCCAATTCGCTGCCCGACAAGCTGGTGCCCAAGGGCCTCAGCTTCGTGCCGCAGGAAAAGAACGTCTTCACCTCGATGAGCGTCGAGGAGAACCTGGAAATGGGCGCCTTCACCCGCAAGGACGATTTCCGCGCCACCATGCAATGGGTCTATGACATGTTCCCGGTGCTGGCGGAAAAGCGGCGGCAGCCGGCGGGCGAACTTTCGGGCGGGCAGCGCCAGATGGTCGCCATGGGCCGCGCGCTGATGAGCAAGCCCAAGCTGCTGATGCTGGACGAGCCCTCGGCGGGCCTCTCGCCGCGCTATGTCATCGAGATTTTCGAGACCATCGTGCGCGTCAACAAAGAAGGCGTCGGCATCTTGATGGTCGAACAGAACGCCCGCCAGGCGCTGGCCTTTGCCTCCAAGGGCTTTGTGCTGGCCAGCGGGCAGAACCGCTTCACCGGCACCGGCCCCGAACTCATCGCCGACCCCGAAGTCGCCAAGAGCTTTTTGGGGGGCTAGGACTGACATGACCGAACTCATTTTCTTCATCAACCAGGTCGTCATTTCCGGCGCGGTGCTGGGATGTATCTATGCGCTGGGCGCGGTCGGCATCACGCTGGTATTCGGCATTCTGCGCTTTGCCCATTTTGCCCATTCCGAGCTGATGACGTCGGGCGCGTTCTTTGCCTTCCTATTGGCCGGCGCCTTTGCCGCCTGGGGCATTACCGCCCCCATTCCCATGGGTTTTGTGGTGCTGCCGATTGCCATGGTGCTCTCGGCGATTTTCGCGCTGGGCATCGACAAGGGCTTTTATGCGCCGCTGCGCAAGCGGGGCGCCAAGCCGGTGACGCTGCTGATCGCCTCGATCGGCGTGACGCTGATGGTGCAGGGCCTGATCCGGCTGTTCTTCGGCGCCGGTTCCTATTCCTTCTTCGAGCACGAAACCAAGGATGTGTTCCGCGTCGATCTGGCCTTTCTCGGCTCGACCCGCCCGTTGGTGATCACCGAGCCGCAATTGCTGATGATCGTCGTCACCGCGCTATCGGTGATTGCGCTGCATCTCTTCCTCACCCGCTCGCGGCTGGGTAAGGCGATGCGGGCCATGGCCGACAATGCGGATCTGGCGCAGGTCTCAGGCATCAATACGGCGCTGGTGGTTCGCGTCACCTGGATCATCGCCGGGGCGCTGGGCTGCATGGCTGGCACCATGCTGGCGCTGGACGTGACGCTGAAGCCAGATCTGGCCTTCAACATCATCATCCCGATCTTTGCCGCCGCCATTGTGGGTGGCCTCGGCCAAGCCTATGGCGCCATTGCCGGGGGCCTGCTGATCGGTTTTGCCGAGTCGCTGGCCGTGTTCAACTGGACCATGGTACTGCGCCCGCTCAACGCCATCCTGCCCGAATGGCTGCAATTGCCGGCGACGCTGGCGCTCGTGCCCACCGAATATAAGCTCACCGTGGCTTTCGTCATCCTGGTGGTCACATTGCTGGTGCGGCCCACCGGTATCTTCAAGGGAGCCTCGTCATGATCCAGCGTTCCCTCACGCTCTTTGCCGGGCTGTTCGGGCTGATCCTGGTGATCGGCTGGGTGATGGGCCTGCCCTTTACCTCATCGCGCCTCGTGGAAGCTGCCGCCTATGCGCTGATCGCGCTCGGGCTCAACCTGCAATGGGGTTATGGCGGGCTGTTCAATTTCGGCATTATGGGCTTCCTGATGGTGGGCGGCTTTGCCGTCACCTTCATTTCCTATCCGGTCAATCCGCAATTCTGGGGCGCCGATGGTCCCTGGATGCTGGGGCGGGCGCTGCTGGCCTTTATCGCCGGGGCGCTGCTGGTGCTGGCGGCGCGGCAGAGCCATCGCGTGGGCATTACGGGCAAGTGGAAGACCGTGCTGACGGTCATTGCCTGGTTCGTGGCCTATTGCGTCTATCGCAGCCAGATCGATCCGACCGCCGCCTATATCGAATCCGATGCCGGCGGCAAATGGGTCGGCGGGCTGGGCGGCCATCCCGTGCTGGGCTGGCTGTTCGGCGGCGTGCTGGCGGCGGCCATCGCCTATTTTGTCGGCAAGATCAGCCTGGGCCTGCGCACCGACTACTTGGCCATCGCCACGATCGGCATTTCCGAGATTATCCGGGCGCTGATCAAGAATATGGATTGGCTGACGCGCGGCACGCTGACCGTCTCGCCCATTCCCTGGCCGGTGCCATTGCCGGATGCCTATGCGGGCGGCGGGCAGCCGGCGCTGCTCCTGGCGCGCGGTGGTTTCCTGCTGCTGGCCATTGCCGTCTTGGCCATCGCGATCCTCTTGATCTCGCGCGCCTATGCCGGGCCCTGGGGCCGCATGATGCGCGCTATTCGCGACAATCACATCGCCTCTGCGTCCATGGGCAAGAATGTCACCGCGCGGCAGCTCGAAATCTTCGTCTTCGGCTCGGTGCTGATGGGCATTGGCGGGGCCATGCTGGTCAGCTTCGTGCAGATTTTCGATCCCTCCAGCTATCAGCCGATCAACCACACATTCCTGATCTGGGTCATGGTGATCGTAGGCGGCGCCGGCAATAATTGGGGCGCGGTGTTCGGGGCGGTATTGATCTGGCTGATCTGGGTCATCTCCGAGCCGCTGGCCAAGGCGGTGTTCGATTTCGTCTCTTATTGGTCAAGCACGGCCGGCTGGGGCGCCATCCCCGATATCGAAGCCCGCTCGGCGCAGATGCGGGTTTTCGTGCTGGGCCTGGTGATCACCATTGCCCTGCGGTTTGCGCCCAAGGGCCTGATCCCCGAAGTGGTTCGGCGAGAGGGGTGATTTTGTCCGTCCGTCTCAAATTGTGTGATCCCCGCGAAAGCGGGGATTTCCGTTTTGGGGCGAGGTGTTGTCCCACCCCAATGTCATCCCGGCGCAGGCCGGGATCCGTGCTGAAGGTCCTCCACACACGGCGATCTCACAGCATGGATTCCGGCCTGCGCCGGAATGACCCGGCAGGAGTACGTGGATGGGATGCGTCCAATATTGCACTTTGTCTAAAACTGGACTATATCTTCTCCAGGAGACTGGAGACGCACATGGCCCGCATCGCCCGTATCATATCGCAGCAGCCGGTGGCGCCCGGCCCCGATCTGCTGGATGCAGCGCGCTTCCTGCCGCAAAATCGACGTCGCCTGAGCGGGCCGGGCCTGCGCAGTTTTCTCGCCATTGCCGATCTATGGCAGCTCAATGAGGAACAGCGGCGGCTGGTGCTCGGCTATCCGGCGCGCTCGACCTATTACCTCTGGATAAAGCAGGCGCGGGCGCAGGAAAGCCTGCTGCTCGATGCCGATGTGCTGACGCGGATTTCGGCTGTGCTGGGTATTCATCAGGCGCTGGGCGTGTTGTTTGCCAATCAGGCCGAGGCGCTGGCCTGGCTGCGCGGACCCCATGCCGCCCCGGTCTTTGGCGGCCAGCCGCCGCTGGCGCTGATCACCAGCGGATCGCAGGATGGCCTGTTGCTGGTGCGGCGCTTTCTCGATGCGGCACGCGGCGGGCTCTATATGCCGCCCAATCGGGTCGATCAGGACTTTGCGCCGCTGGGCGACGAGGCCATTGTCTGGCAATGACCGAGCAGCGCATTGCGGCGCCCCGGCCGTGCTATCGCCTGATCCCCTCGCAATTTCCGCCCATTGGTCTGTTCGATACGGTCAGCACGCCGGCAGATCTGGAAGCTGTGATGGATCTCGCCGGCTGGACCAATGACCGGCTGGTGAGCGAACGGCTGCGCCGCCTGCCCGAGGCGGAATGGGCGTTCGGGCGAACCAATTCGAGCATCATCATGGCCGCATTCCTCCATGCCCCGCCGGGCGGCACCCGCTTTGCCGGGCCTGACCTCGGCGCCTGGTATGCCGCCGCCGCCATCAACACTGCGGTGGCAGAAGTGGCCCATCATCTGCGGCGCGAATTGGTGGCCCGTGACGTTCCGGCGATGACGCGGACCTATCGAGCCTATCATTGTCGCCTGCAAGGCGATTATCTCGACCTGCGCGGCCAACAGGCCGAACGGCCCGCGCTTTATGACGGCACGGATTATGCCGTGAGCCAAGCCTTCGGCGAGGCCGAGCGCGCCGGGGGCGGGGATGGCCTGGTCTATGACAGCCTGCGCCACAAGGACGGCACCAATGTCGTAGCCTACCGCCCCTCTAAAGTGCTCGACGTGGTGCAGGGCGAGCATCTGGATGTCAGTGTCAGCGCGGCGGTTTCGATGGTTCAGGTGCGGCGGCTGAGCGAATAGTTCAGCGCCGCGCACTGACCAGAGCCAGCGGGTGGGCAGGGCGTCATAGCCGGTGCCGTCTTCTTCGCTCAGGTTGAGTTCCGTCCATGCTGCGGCGGCGCGGTAATGGGCCAGCAGGGTTTCCGCGCTGGGATAATTGTAATAGCGGCCGAACTGGTCGCGGCCTTCGCCATGACCCGCCTTGAAGCTGGCCACGAAGAGCCCGCCCGGTTTCAGGGCGCGGTGGATTTGGGTCAGATTGCCAGTCAATTCGCTGGCCGGTGCATGCAGCAGTGAGGCGCTGGCCCACACGCCATCATAGAACGCGGCCGCATCGAGTTCGTCAAACCGCATCACCGGTACCGGCCGGCCGATATGGCGGCTCGCCTCCGCCGCCAGTTCGGACGAGGCATCGGTGGGGTGAATGTCGAAGCCTTGCGCCAGCATATGGGCGGCATCATCGCCGCCGCCGGTGCCCAATTCGAGAATTTTAGCACCCACTGGGAGCGCGGCGAGAAAGTCCGCTAGATGCCGGCCAATACGTCGCTGGTGCCGTACATAGGTCGCGGCGTTTTCAGCGTAGAACCGCAATGTGTCGTCATCGGCCATGATTGCCTCCGGCATAAAAAAGCCCGGGATCGCTCCCGGGCTTTCATTATTTTACGACCGGCGAAATTACTGGATTTCGCCCTTTTCGACGAACTTGCCGCCTTCGACGGCCAGTTCGACGATGATGCCGTCAACGTCGCCAGCTGCGTCGAAGTCAAGCGGGCCACCGGCGCCGTCATAGTCGATGTCGGTGCCGGCCTTGATCAATTCGACTGCCTTGGTCCATTCGCCGGGCAGGATCTTTTCGCCGGGAGCGGAGGCAACGTCACGCAGAGCGGCCGAAAGGCCTTCGCGGTCGGCCGAGCCATTCTTTTCGATGGCGAGGGCGAGCAGGAATGCGGCGTCATAGGCCTGGGGGGCATAGGTCGCGTTGGCTTCGATGCCGGCAGCATTGGCCAGATCGACATAGGTGGTGGTGGCAGTGCCAGCCGGTGCGCCGGCGCGGGTGGCGATCAGGCCTTCGACGGCCGCAGCGTCGATACCGGTCAACAGGTCGTCGCCGACCATGCCGTCACCGCCGACATAGGTGGTGAAATTGCCCGACTCCACAGCCTGGCGCAGCACGGTGTTACCCGAAGCATTGGCATAGGCCAGGATGACCAGGTTCTGCGAAGCGACCAGATTGCCCAGCTCGGCGCGGTAATCGGCCTTGCCTTCTTCATGGGCGAGATTGGCCGCCACGGTGCCGCCGCCGGCGGTGTAGGCAGCCGAGAGCGCGTCGGCAAAGCCCTTGCCATAGTCATTGTTGACATAGGTGATGGCAATGTCCTTGACGCCCTTGGCGAGCAGCAGGTCAGCCAGCTTGACGCCCTGCAGCGCGTCCGATGGGGTGGTGCGATAGACGAGGTCATTGTCGTCCAGCGTGGTCAGAGCCGGGGCCGAAGAGGCCGGCGAGATGAAGACCACATTGCCCGACTTGCCCGAGCCATTGAAGGCGCCGATGGTTTCGCCGGTGCACAGCGCGCCGACCACGGCCGTCACATTGTCGGAATTGATGACCTTGTCGGCGGCAGCGGCCGCAGCGGTCGCGTCGCAGGCGCCATCGGCCGAGATCAGCTTGAGCTCGCCGCCCAGAATGCCGCCCTGCTCGTTGACCTGCTTCACCACCAGCTCGGCGCCGGCAAAGATCGGGGGGGTCAGCGATTCAATGGGGCCGGTAAAGCCGCCGATGAAGCCGATAGTGGCTCCGGTATCCTGCGCGATGGCCGGTGCGGCGACCGCAAGGGTCGAGGCAGCAACTGCCAGGGTCAGGGTCTTGTTCAGAATGTTCATCTAGGTCCCTCTCAATGGTCGTCCCGCCGGTGCGGCCCTTGCACGGCGCCAGTCTTGCACGCGGAACGACACGTCTTCGGGGGCGCCACGTGCGCCCCGCCAAGCCAGGACTGTTGCATATTGGAAATTGGGAGTCACCTTGTATTGATTGGCAAAACCGGGCCTTGTGACTGTTGCTTAACGCGGATGGTTTTTGGATAGATTGAGGCCTTAGGCGGTGAGGGGCGGCATGATTTTTCGTCGGCTTGGAGGGGCGCTGCTGAGCCTGATGCTGCTTGCGGCGCCAGTCGCGGCACAGGTGAGCGTGCTTGATCAGGCGCAGGATAATGTCGGGGTCGCTCCGCCGCCACCGTCCCCGGTCTGCGGCACCCAGCCGCTGGCCATTGCGCGCATGAGCTGGCCATCGGCGGCGCTGCTGGCCGAAATCCATGCGCAGATCCTGGCTGCCCAGTTCGGCTGCGAGATTAAGGTCATTCCCGGCGATCTGGCGGCGACCGGCTCGTCCATGGGTTCGACCGGCCAGCCCGCCGTGGCGCCCGAAATGTGGATCAACCGGATCGCCGAATTGTGGAACCCGGCCATCGAGGCGCAGATGGTGCGGCCTGCCACCCCCAGCTATGCCGAAGCCAATTTCGAGGGCTGGTTCATTCCCGATTACGTGGCGGGCGCCCACCCCGAACTGACCAGCGCTGCCGCGCTGGCTGCGGCTTTGCCTACGCTCAATGGCGGCACCAAAGTGCGCTTCGTGTCCTGCCCGCCCGATTGGGCCTGCGCTGTGATCAATCGCAATCTGGTGCGGGCCTATGGGCTGGGCAATCTGGTCGACATTGTCGAGCCGGCCAACCGGTTCGAAATGGACACTCTGATCGGCGAGGCTGTGAGCCGGCAGGAGGCCATCGTTTTCTACTATTGGCAACCCAATGCGGTGCTGGCGCAATTTGGTTTCCGGCCGCTCGATATGGGCCCCTACAATGAGGCCAATGCGAAGTGCCTGGCGAGCCTGTCCTGCCCCAGTCCCGCGCCGTCGGCCTTTGCGCCGGAGACGGTGGTGACGGCGCTGGCCGAATGGGTGTTTACCGACATTCCCACCATTGCCGGCTATTTCCAGCGCAGTTCCCTGCCACTGGCGGAGATGAACGGGCTGCTCGCCCAGCTCAACCTGCCGGGCGCGACCATCGAGGGGGTGGCCGATCGCTTCGTGGCCGAACGCGGCGATCTCTGGCGCCAATGGGTGGGGAATGACGTGCCTTAACTAGGCATTTACCGTGCTCTGCAAAGGCCATGTCCATGGCGGCGGTTCGTTGTCAGACTGTCACATCAGCGGGATAGTTTCCGCCATTTGGTCTCCGGTAAGTGGCTGGTAACAAACGAATTTTATCGAGTTCTTTAGAAGATATTCATGCCTTGTCGCCGATAAGATGGTGCAATGGGGCCGGCTGATGCGCCCATATCCCTCTGGTAGAGCATGCGCCGCGATCCCAACCTCAAAGCCATTATCGACAGCTATAGCAGCATGGCGCTGGGCGCGGCATTGGTGATTGCCGGGCTCGTGCTGGCAAGCCTGTGGGCCATGTGGGGCGGACTGGGTTCGCTCACCCTGCCGCTGGCGGTGCTGGCGGGCGGCTCGGTGCTGATCGGACTGTTGTGGCTGGGCTATCGTCGCCTGCGCGGCGGGGTGGCGGCGGCGCTGCTGGCCAATCGCGAGGCGATGGATTCGGTGCAGCGCGATGCCCTGACCGGGGTGTTCACGCGCTCGCATTTCCTGCAGGTGCTGGGCGGCGAGGTCTATCACGGCTCCGAAAGCGCCGTGGGCTATATGCAGCTCGATATGGATAATCTGAAGCTCCTCAACGACAGCGCCGGGCATGGCGCCGGCGACGCGGCTTTGGTGCATCTGGCGCGCACGCTGGGCAAGCTGATGCCGGGCGCCATTATCGGGCGGCTGGGGGGCGACGAATTCGGTATTGCCATTATCGGCCACGACAACCGCGCCGCCCTGCGCCGGCTGGCCGAGGAATTGCTGCGCCAGCTCGATAAGCCCGTCAGCATTGGCGGACGCCCGGTGCGGCTGTCGGCCTCGGTGGGCATTGCCCTGGCGCCGGCCGATGCGATTGACGTCGTCGATCTCATCTCCAAGGCCGATCTGGCGCTGTACAAAGGCAAGAAGGCGGGTCGCCGCACGGTCGTGGCCTTCGATGCCGATATGCTGGGCGACGAGCGGCATCGCCGCTTCATCGAGCGCGAATTGCGCGCGGCTTTGCTGATGGATGAGCTGGAGCTGCATTACCAGCCGGTGTTTTCGGCCGCGACGATGACCATCAAATCGCACGAAGCCCTGGTGCGCTGGCGGCACAAGGTGCGCGGCATGATCCCGCCTGGCCAGTTCGTGGGCATTGCCGAGGAGAGCGACCTGATCGACCGGCTGGGCGATTGGGTGCTGCGGCGCGCCTGTGCGGATCTGCCGGCTCTGGGCAGTGACTCAGTGGCGGTCAATGTGTCGCCGGCCCAATTGCGCCATGCCGATTATGCTGCCCGCTTTGCCGCCGTGCTGATGGAAACCGCAACCGATCCGCGCCGGATCATCGTCGAAATCACCGAGACCGTGCCGCTCAATGCCGGCGGGGTGGCCATGGCGAACCTCGAGGCCCTGCGCGCCATGGGCGTGCGCATCGCCATCGACGATTTCGGGGCCGGGCATGCGAGCCTGCAATATCTGCGCGGCTTTGCCTTCGACATCATCAAGATCGACCGCACCTATGTGGCCAATCTGGCCGATAGCCGGATCGATGCGATGATCGTCTCGGCGATCTGCGACATTGCGCGCTCGCTGCCGGTGGAAGTGATTGCCGAGGGCGTCGAGACCCAGGAGCAATTGGCCAAGCTCAAGCTGGCCGGCGTCACCGGCCTGCAAGGGTTCCTGCTGGGCCGGCCCGCCGCCCTGGTGCGCGAACGGCGGGCCAGCGCGGCTTAATTGGCTGCTGGTGTTTGCGGAAGCATCGCACCCCTCACCCTGTGATTTCTTCTGGACGAAGAAACCACTGTCCCTCTCCCACAAGGGGCGAGGGTTGGCTCCCAGTTTTGTCTGGCACGGAGCCACCTTCTCCCCTCGTGGGAGAAGGTGCCCGCAGGGCGGATGAGGGGATCAACTCGCCGCCGCCTCAACACCATCGCGTGCCGCTTCGATCTTGCGGCGCTCTTCCTCGGTCAAATCCAGCCGCGTCAGTTCGGCATCGAGCAGGATCGGGTGCTTGCTGCCGGCGTGGAGCACCGCCAGGGCCTGGCCGTCGCCGTTGAGCCAGAACAGGTCCTGCTTGCGCCCAATGCGCGAGGCGATGTTGGGGCCGGGTTTCTTGCCGGGGCGGGGAATGGTGTAGGCCACGGCCTTGGCGCCCACCACATTGGATATGGCCACTACATTGACCGGAACCGGGGTCAGCGGCAGCGCCTTGCGGGCCATTGCCCGCACCCGGTCGGCCCGGGCGCCCTTGAAGAACAAAGCGGCGCCGAGCGCGCCCAGGCCCAGCACGAAGGCCGCGCCGACAATGATGCGGTTCCACAGCATGTCAAGCCCCAGGCTGAGGCCCACGATCTGCGGCTTGTCGGCCGAGCGGACGACTTCGACCTCATAATCCTTGGTGCCGAAATCGACGAACATCAATTCGATATCGCGCTCGAAGGTCTTGCCTTTGACACTATAGGTCACATGCGCCTCGCAATCGGTGAAGACGAAGCGGCGGGTGGTGCAATGGCCGTCCTCCACCGTGGAATCATAGACCACCACCGGGTTCTGCGAGATGATGATGTCATTGTAGATGCCGGGCGCCTGCCAGACGGCGATGAAGCCGGCAATGCCCAGGAACATGAGCCCGCCTAAATAGGAGAAGATGCCGGGCACGATGCCGGTCTTGCGCAGCTTGAGCGGTCGGGTGGGGAAGGCGGAGGCGAGATCGGTCATGAGCGAAATCCGCTTTATCGGTTTGAACGCACCCGGCGCGTCAACTGCAAGGCAGCAGTGCGCATGACAGGCTGGCGACAGCTAGCCTTCTGTCGTAGTTGCGTCTAGTGGTGGCGAAGCGATATAACGGCGTACCAGCCAGTTCGGTGCAGCGGGGAGCAAGCAGTTGGATTTGAAGCGCATAAATGATCACATCAGTGTTTCCGGGCAAATCCAGCCTGAAGACATAGCAGCGCTCAAGGCCCAGGGCTTTACCACGATCATCAATAATCGCCCCGAAGGCGAATCGCCCGATCAGCCGGACGGCGCCGCAATCGAGGCGGCCGCCAAGGCTGCGGGGCTGGCCTATTATGCTATTCCACTGGGCCGTGAAGGGGTTTCCCCCGCCATGGTCGAGGCGACCAAGGCCGCGCTCGAGGGGAGCACAGGCCCGGTGTTTGCTTTCTGCCGTTCGGGAACGCGCTCGACCACTCTGTGGGCGCTGAGCCAGGCCGGCGAATTGGATGCGGGCGAGATCATCGCCCAGGCGGCCGAGGCCGGCTATGACATGAGCCATTTGGCCGGTCACCTCAGCCGCGACTAGACGGTATTTTTTCGGCGGCATGGCCGGGCGACCGGCCCGGCCCCATTCCAGACTGAGCCGGATCGCGCGCGCGATCCCACGACCCCTCCTGCTCGGAATTTATATCGATGCCAATCAAGAAAATCCTCGTCGCCAACCGCAGCGAAATCGCCATCCGCGTGTTCCGCGCCGCCAATGAGCTGGGGATCAAGACGGTCGCCGCCTTTGCCGAAGAGGACAAGCTGGCGCTGCACCGTTTCAAGGCGGACGAGGCCTATCTGATCGGCAAGGGCAAGGGGCCGGTCGAGGCCTATCTGCAGATCGACGAATATATCCGCATTGCCCGCATCTCGGGTGCCGATGCGATCCATCCCGGCTATGGCCTATTGTCGGAAAGCCCTGAATTCGTCGATGCCTGCGAAGATGCCGGCATCATCTTTATCGGCCCGCGGGCGCAGACCATGCGCGATATGGGTAATAAGGTTGCCGCGCGCAATATGGCGATCGCCTCCAAGGTGCCGGTGGTGCCGGCCACCGATGCGCTGCCGGACGATCCCGCTGAGATCAAGAAACTGGCGGCCGAAATCGGCTATCCGCTGATGCTCAAGGCGAGCTGGGGCGGTGGCGGGCGCGGCATGCGCCGCATCATGGATGAAAAAAGCCTGCTGTCGGAAGTGTCGGAAGGCAAGCGCGAGGCCAAGGCGGCCTTCGGCAAGGACGAGATGTATCTCGAAAAGCTGGTCGAGCGGGCCCGCCATGTCGAAGTGCAGCTGATTGGCGATGATCACGGTAATCTCGTGCATCTGTTCGAGCGCGATTGCTCGGTGCAGCGGCGCAACCAGAAAGTGGTCGAGCGGGCGCCCGCGCCCTATCTCGACGACAAGGTGCGCAAGGAATTGACCGACGCCGCCGTCAGGCTGGGCAATGCCGCCAATTATCGCGGCGCCGGCACCGTCGAATTCCTGATGGATGCCGATACCGACAAATTCTACTTCATCGAGGTCAATCCGCGCATTCAGGTCGAGCATACCGTCACCGAGGAAGTGACGGGGATCGATATCGTCAAGGCGCAGATCCATCTGCTCGATGGCGCGGTGATCGGCACGCCCGAATCCGGCGTCCCGCTACAAAAGGACATTCATCTCAACGGCAATGCCATTCAGTGCCGGGTGACCACGGAAGACCCCGAGCAGAATTTCATTCCCGATTATGGCCGCATCACAGCCTATCGCGGCGCCACCGGCTTTGGCGTGCGGCTCGATGGCGGCACCGCCTATGCCGGGGCGGTGATCACCCGGTTTTACGATCCGCTGCTGGAAAAGGTCACCTGCTGGGCCCCGACGGCCGAGGAAGCCATTGCCCGCATGCACCGCGCTCTGCGCGAGTTCCGCATTCGCGGTGTCTCGACCAATCTGGCGTTCCTTGAGAACATCATCACCCATTCCGACTTTGTCGAAAACCGCTATACGACGCGCTTCATCGATACGACGCCCGAGCTGTTCAACTTCAAGCCGCGCAAGGATCGTGCGACCAAGCTGCTCAGCTACATTGCCGATGTGACGGTCAATGGGCATCCCGAAGTGCGCGATCGCCCGCGCCCGCCGGCCGAGGCTGCGGCGCCCGTATTGCCCGAATTCCCGCCGCTGGCGACCATTGACGGCAGCCGGCAGGTGCTGGACCGGAACGGTCCGGCGGCGCTGGCCAAGTGGATGAAAAAGCAGAAGCGGGTATTGTTTACCGACACCACGATGCGCGACGCGCATCAAAGCCTGCTCGCCACCCGCATGCGCAGCTATGACATTACGCGCATTGCCCAGGCCTATTCGCGGGGTCTGCCGAACCTGTTCAGCCTTGAATGCTGGGGCGGGGCGACATTCGACGTCTCCATGCGCTTCCTCAATGAGGACCCCTGGGAACGTCTCGCCAAGGTGCGCGAAGGCGCGCCCAATATCCTGACGCAGATGCTGCTGCGCGGCTCCAATGGCGTGGGCTACACCAATTATCCCGACAATGTGGTCAAGTTCTTCGTGGCCGAAGCGGCCAAGGGCGGGGTGGATATTTTCCGCGTGTTCGATTGCCTCAACTGGGTCGAGAACATGCGCGTCTCGCTCGATGCGGTGCTCGAGGCCAACAAGGTCGCCGAGGGCGTCATCTGCTATACCGGCGACCTCTTTGATCCCGACCGTTCCAAATACGATCTCAAATATTATGTGGGTCTGGCGCAGGAGCTGGAAAAAGCCGGCGTGCATGTGCTGGGGATCAAGGACATGGCCGGGCTGCTCAAGCCTGCTGCGGCCAAGAAGTTGATCTCGACGCTGCGCAACGAGACTGATCTGCCCATTCATCTGCACACCCACGACACCTCGGGTGCGGCGGCAGCGACGGTGCTGGCGGCGGTGGATGCGGGGGTCGATGCGATCGACGCGGCCATGGATGCCTTGAGCGGCACGACCAGCCAGCCGACACTGGGTTCGCTGGTGGCGGCCCTGGCCGGCGGCGAGCGCGATCCGGAGCTCGATTCCAAGGTGATCCGCCAGATTTCCTTCTATTGGGAAGCCGTGCGCACGCAATATCGCGCCTTTGAAAGCGATCTCAAGGGCGGGGCGTCCGAAGTCTATCTGCATGAAATGCCGGGCGGGCAGTTCACCAATCTCAAGGAACAGGCGCGCTCGCTGGGCCTTGAAACCCGCTGGCACGAAGTCGCCCAGACCTATGCCGACGTCAACCAGATGTTTGGCGATATCGTCAAGGTGACGCCGTCATCCAAGGTGGTTGGCGACATGGCCCTGGCCATGGTGTCGGCCGGATTGACCCGCGCCGATGTGGAAGATCCCAAGCGTGACATCGCCTTCCCCGATTCCGTCGTCGGTTTCTTTGCCGGCGATCTGGGCCAGCCGCCCGGCGGCTTCCCCAAGGAACTGCAAAAGAAGGTGCTCAAGGGCAAGAAGCCGCTGACCGAGCGGCCTGGCTCCTATCTCAAGGATGTCGACCTCGAGGCCGAGCGCAAGAAGATTGCCGACGAAGTCGGGCATCCGATCGACGATTTCCGGCTGGCTTCATACCTCATGTATCCCAAGGTCTATGCCGATTTCGAAAAGACCCAGGAGCGCTACGGTCCCACCGAAGTGCTGCCCACCCCGGTCTATTTCTATGGCTTGCATGAAGGCGACGAACTGCTGGTCGATATCGAGAAGGGCAAGACGCTGGTCCTGCAATATCTCGGCCGCGCGCCCACCAATGAAAAGGGCGAAGTGCGGGTGTTCTTCGATCTCAACGGTCAGCCGCGCACGATCCTGGTCCCGGACCGGCTCAAGGTTGGCGAAGTCAAGCTGCGGGCCAAGGCCGTGTCGGGCGATGCCAAGCAAGTCGGCGCACCCATGCCGGGCGTGATCTCGACCCTGGCCGTCAAGGAGGGCCAATCGGTCACCGCCGGGGACGTGCTGTGTTCCATCGAGGCCATGAAGATGGAAACCGCCATCCATGCCGAGATCGATGGCGTGATCGCCGAACTCCTGATCAAGCCGGGCGACCAGATCGACGCCAAGGACCTGCTGGTGCGCTTCGAATAGGCTAGATCCTGGCCCCCATGGCTTGGGCAATCCTGCCGAAGTCATGGGCGCTGATCTCGAACAGGCCAAAGCGCATCTGGTAACCCCAGTTCGTCCGGCCGCGGGTGAATTCGAGCTGGTCCAGCAAGGGGGCGATTGACGCGTCGGCCGCTTCGACATAGTCCACGTCGCGGCGATAGGCCGTCCCGCCGCCCATTTCACCGGCATAGATGTCGCCCGGTTTCACCCGGCCGATCAGCGTGAAGGCCTGCAACTTATCCTTGCCGCGGAAAGTTTCGGCGGGAGAATAATAGATCACGCCATCGCCGGGCGAGAGCCGGCGCAGTGGCGCGGCCTTGCCGTGATTGACCTGCATGAAACCGGCTTTGCCCTTGCGGGCGTGCTCGGCCGAGGCCACAGCTATCCAGTATCGTTCCATACCAATTCTCCTGCCGATGACGCCATCTAGCAGGAGCGGGTGTCAGAAAATGGCAGTGGCCACTAAAGCCGCCGCGCCCGGCCATTGATGGTCTGGTCATTGCGCTCGCGCATATCGGCGCGGACCGGCACCGGCAGCCGCGAAACGATCCAGCTGACCATCAGCGGCACCAGGATCAGATCATCCATCCAGCCCGCCAGCGGGATGAAGTCGGGGATGATATCGATCGGGTTGACCAGATAGAAGGCGACAAACAGCGTCGCCGCCTTGAGATGGAGCGGGGTTTCCGGCGCGAACAGCGTCTTCCACAGCAAGAGCGCTTCCTTGCGGAAGAGCATGATGCGCGGGATGAAGCGGGACGTCAGGAGCTTGAACATGCACCTTAAATGGTTGCCTTGGGGCCGGGTTCAAGATGGTGCGGCAATTGTGATCGCGACACGTCTTCGCCATCATCAATCAGAAACATTGCGCAGATAGGCTCGGAGGCTTATTTCTGCGGCCAACAGCTTTAGACAGGTGAATGATGGCGGGTCCGGCGGCACGCAGGCAATCGGTAGGTGTGGATGTCGGCGGGGTGCTTGTCGGCGGCGGCGCGCCCGTGGTCGTGCAGTCCATGACCAATACCGACACGGCCGATATCGACGCGACGGTCAAGCAGGTGATGCAACTGGCGCGGGCGGGTTCCGAGATCGTGCGCATCACCGTCGATCGCGACGAGTCCGCGGCGGCCGTGCCGATCATCCGCGATCGCCTCGCCTTCATGGGCTATGACGTGCCGCTGGTGGGCGATTTCCACTATATCGGCCACAAGCTGCTCACCGACCACCCCGCCTGCGCCGAAGCCCTGGCGAAATATCGCATCAATCCGGGTAATGTCGGCTTCAAGGCCAAGCGCGACACGCAGTTTTCGACGCTGATCGAGATTGCCAACCGCTACAACAAGCCCGTCCGTATCGGGGTGAACTGGGGTTCGCTCGACGAGGAACTGCTGACCAAGCTGATGGACGAGAACGCGGCCTCCGCGGCGCCGATTTCGGCCTCCGCCGTGCAGCGCGAAGCGATCATCCAGTCGGCGCTTCTGAGCGCGCAACGCGCCGAAGCGCTGGGCATGGGGCGCGACAAGATCATCCTTTCCACCAAGGTCAGTGACGTCCAGCATCTGATCGCGGTCTATCAGGACCTCGCCGCCCGCTGCGATTATGCCCTGCATCTGGGGCTGACCGAAGCGGGCATGGGCACCAAGGGCGTCGTGGCCTCGTCGGCCGCCCTGGGGATCCTGCTGCAGCAGGGCATTGGCGACACGATCCGCATTTCCCTCACGCCCGAGCCGGGTGGGGATCGCACCACCGAGGTCAAGGTGGCGCAGGAATTGCTGCAGACCATGGGCTTCCGCCAGTTCCTGCCGGTGGTCGCTGCCTGCCCCGGTTGCGGGCGCACCACGTCCACCACGTTCCAGACGCTGGCCAAGGATATCCAGGATCACCTCTCCCATTCCATGCCCGAATGGAAGGAACGCTATCCTGGCGTCGAGGGCCTGTCGGTGGCCGTCATGGGCTGCATCGTCAATGGCCCGGGCGAGAGCAAGCACGCCAATATCGGCATTTCTCTACCCGGCACGGGCGAAACCCCGGCCGCGCCGGTCTTCGTCGACGGTGAAAAAGTCGCCACCCTGCGCGGCGCCGACGTCGCCGACCAGTTCAAAGCGATGGTGGCCGATTATATCGAGCGCAAATTCGGGACGGGGCAGAAGACCGCGGCGGAATAGGCCGGGTCAGCCGGCTTCGGCAATTTCGACCGGCGGCTGGCACGCATCCACCCATTTGCCGCCACACAGCTCGGCCAGCCGCGCGACGCTGAGCCGCACCGAAGCGTGGGTCGAGCCGCCAGCCGGGATGACCAGCTCATACACTTTGAGCGAAGCGTCGAGATAGATCGGCAAAGGCTGCGGCAGCCCGAAGGGGCAGACGCCGCCGACCTGATGGCTGGTCAATTGTTCGACCTCCTCGGCCCCCAGCATGCGCGGGCGGCCGCCAAAGGCCGCCTTGGATTTCTGGTTGTCGAGCCGCGCATCGCCGCGGGTGACCAGCAGCAGCACCTCGCCATTGACGCGGATGCACAGCGTCTTGGCGATCTGGCCGGGTTCGACCCCATGCACATCGGCGGCCAATTGCACGGTGGCGGTGGAGTGCTCGGTGACTTCGACCATGAGGTCAGGCGCGCGGGCAGCGAGATCGGCTTGGACGGAGGCAAGGCTCATGACAAAAGTTCTCAGAATAGGCTGGCGAGGCGGGTTTCAAACTTGAACCGCGTCTTTTCGCGGATCGGGGTGGCGAGTGCCCGGCGCATGAAGGCGGGGTCGATTTCCCTCGCGCCGTCGAGTGCCATCAACTCGCTGACCGTGACGCGCTCGCCGGCAAAGGGCTGGTAGCCCACATCCATGCCCGCTTCGACCGCGCCCGGCGTCAGCACCCGGCAATAGGCGCCGGGGCGGTTGGCGCGGTGGAAGCGCCGGACCCAGCCCGGATCGCCCATGCGCGCGGCAAAGGTCATGCAGGGCGTGCGGTGATAGGTGACTTCGAGCAGTGCCGGGCCCATGGCGAAGCGATCGCCAATGGCAATTTCACGGCCCTCGACGCCGCCAATGGTCAGGTTCTCGCCAAAGGTGCCCGGCACGATCGATTGGCCGAATTCATCGGCCCACCACAGATAGTCATCGGCGAAATAGACATAGATGGCCTGATCGCTGCCGCCGTGATGCTTGCGGTCGCAAATGGCATCACCCGCCAGGCCCAGCCGCTCGATATCGGCTGTGGCGACCGGCGTCTTGATGATGCCGGTCAGCGGGGCATAGCCCGGAATGTGCTGGGCCGCGCCCAGATTGATGCTGAGCAATTGGGCCATGGCTCAGTTTTCCCGGCTGGCGAAATAGCGGGCGGTGGCGCGCAGGCCATCGGCCTTGGGGCCGAAGGTGCGCAGGGCCGATTGGGCGGAGGTGACGGTGGCCTTGAGATGCTCGCGGGCTTCCTCGATGCCGATACGGGCGACCAGGGTCTGCTTGCCTTTGGCCTCGTCCTTGCCGGTGGCCTTGCCCATGGCCTCGGGCGTAGCGGTGACGTCGAGGATATCGTCGGCCAGTTGGAAGGCGCGGCCGGCGGCCTCGGCATAGGCAGTGAGTGCGGACAGAGCCCGTGGATCGGCCCCGCCCAGAATGGCGCCCATGCGCACGCTGGCCCGGATCAGCGCACCGGTTTTCATGGCCTGCATGGTGGCAACGTCATCGCCAGAAAAGCCGCCCGCCTCGCCCTCGATATCGCGCATCTGCCCCCCGGCCATGCCCCCGGCGCCGCTGCCCGCCACCAGTTCAGTCACCAGCGTCACGCGCGTGGTGGGATCGGGATGGCATTCGGGGGAAGCGAGCAGGCCAAAGGCGTGGGTGAGCAGCGCATCACCGGCCAGGATCGCCGTAGCCTCGTCAAAGGCCTTGTGCACGGTGGGGCGGCCGCGGCGCAGGTCATCATCGTCCATGGCGGGCAGATCGTCATGGATCAGCGAATAGCAATGGATCATTTCGACGGCCAGCCCGGCGATCAATGCGGCATGCGGCGGCACGTTGAAGATATTGGCGGCCTGGCGCACCAGCAGCGGCCGCAGCCTTTTGCCGCCACCCAGGCTACCATGCCGCATGGCGGCGATCAGTCGATCCGCAGCCGGGCCGGGGCCGCTCAGCCGGTCGGCCGTCAATTGCCGGTCAAGCGCGGTTTCCACGGCCAGGGCGCAATCGGCAATGTCGGCGGCAAAATCGTACATGGCTCGTTGCTAGCCGGTTTGGGGCGTGGGCGGCAAGGGGATACGATCCAACACCTAGCACGGTGTCATTCCCGCGAAAGCGGGAACCTCCGTTTGCTGTCTTTTGCATCGTAAAACAGAGGTTCCCGCTTTCGCGGGAATGACATTGTGGGTGGAAATGGCCGCCAGCTCTTTGCCCCGCCCGCTGCTGCCGCTATGGAATGGTCCATGGCACGAGCACGCAAACCCAAGGGCATCTGGCGCATTCTGCGTCCTCTTTGCATGCTGGCCGCTGCCCTCATTGCCATCCCGCTGGTGCTGACCCCCGTCTATCTCGTCATCGATCCGGTCTCGGTGCCCATGCTCGAGCGCTATGTCACCGGGCGCCCCGTGGTGCGCGAATGGCGCGATATCGGGGAGATTTCCGATCGCCTCAAGGCGGCTGTGGTGCTGTCCGAAGATGGCCAATTCTGCCGGCATTGGGGCGTCGATCTGGGCGCTCTGCGCGACGAGGTCGAGCGCTATATGGCGGGCGAGGATGCGCGCGGCGCCTCGACCATCACCATGCAGGTGGCGCGGAATCTGTTTCTCTGGAACGGGCAAAGCGTGGTGCGCAAGGCGCTCGAAGTGCCGCTGGCGCTCTATGTCGATCTGGTGCTGCCCAAAAGGCGGATCATGGAAATCTACCTCAACATTGCCGAATGGGGCCCTGAAGGCCAATTCGGCGTGGCGGCGGGGGCGCAGCGGGCCTTCGGCATCGAACCACAGAACCTGGATTGGCGGACGGCCACGCTGTTAGTCACGGCCCTGCCCAATCCCATGCTGCGCCAGCCGGGCCGGCCCTCGGGCGGCATGCTGCGCATTGCCGGCATCGTGCAGAACCGGACCCAGCAATATGGCGACCGCGCCAGCTGCGTCGGGGAGGGCGGGCGTCTGGCGCTGTGAGGGGCACTGCAACCGCCTCATTCACCGAGTCTCCCTCGGGCTTGACCCGAGGGCCACTCGCCGCTCATACCGAATTGGGAATGGCCCTCGGGTCAAGCCCGAGGGAGGCGCTGTGGGTGAAACAGAGCTCTTCGTTCGTCCTACTGTTCACAGGGTCCATTCCACCACAAAACCCACTAGCCAAGCCCCCCGTCTTGCTCTATAGACCCGGTCAATCCCAACAGAGATAAGTCTCTGGGCCGCTTTGGCGGCGCAACGATATTGAATTCGGAGTACCGACCATGGCAGTGCCAAAACGAAAGACCTCGCCGATGAAGCGCGGCTTCCGCCGCTCGGCCGACGCTCTTGCCAACCCTACCTATGTCGAAGACAAGGATTCGGGCGAGCTGCGTCGTCCGCATCACGTCGACCTCAAGACCGGCATGTATCGCGGCCGGCAGATTCTCGACGTCAAGAAATAAGCCGAAGACGAGCTGCAGCCATGCGCTCGGATTTGTAGATAATGCAACGGCCGGTCCCGATGGGGATCGGCCGTTTTGCTTTGACCATGCCGCCAAAAAGAAGCGGCCCACACTCGGAGATTTCCATGAGCATGCGCGTTGAATCGGACTCGATGGGCACCATCAATGTCCCGGATAACAAATATTACGGCGCGCAGACGGCACGAAGCCTGGCCAATTTCGATATTGGCGGGGAAAAAATGCCCAAGGAAATCGTGCATGCCTTCGGCATTCTGAAAAAGGCCGCGGCTTTGGCCAATAACAAACTTGGCCTGCTCGACGACAAGACACGCGACCTGATCGTCGCTGCCGCCGACGAGGTGATTGCCGGCAAGCTGGAAGACCACTTCCCGCTCGTCGTCTGGCAGACCGGCTCGGGCACCCAGTCCAATATGAATGTCAACGAGGTGATCTCCAATCGCGCCATCCAATTGGCCGGCGGCACCATGGGCTCCAAAAAGCCCGTCCACCCCAATGATCATGTCAATATGAGCCAGTCGTCCAACGACACCTATCCGACTGCCATGCATATTGCGGCCGTCGAGGCGCTGGAGAATTACCTGTTTCCGCGCGTCGAAAAGCTGCGCGACACGCTGGCCTCCAAGTCGGAAGAATTCATGGATGTGGTCAAGATCGGCCGCACCCATCTGCAGGATGCAACGCCCCTGACGCTGGGCCAGGAAATGAGCGGTTGGGTCGCCCAGCTCGATCTGGCCGTGCAGGCCATCAAGGTCACCATTCCCCAGCTCAAGGAACTGGCGCTGGGCGGCACCGCCGTCGGCACCGGGCTCAATGCCCATCCCGATTATGCCGTGGCCGTGGCCAAGGAGATCGCCACGCTGTCCGGGCATGACTTCGTCACCGCCCCCAACAAATATGCTGTCATGGCCGGCCATGACGCCTTTGTCGGCACTTCGGGGGCGCTGAAGCAACTTGCTGCCGCCCTGATGAAGATTGCCAATGACGTGCGTTGGCTGGCCTCCGGCCCGCGCTCGGGCCTGGGCGAAATCACCATTCCGGAAAACGAGCCGGGCAGCTCGATCATGCCGGGCAAGGTCAATCCGACCCAGTCCGAAGCCATGACCATGGTGGCTGTGCAGGTGATGGGCAATGATGCCGCGATCGGCTTTGCCGCCAGCCAAGGCAATTTCGAGCTCAACGTGTTCAAGCCGGTGATTGCGTACAATTTCCTGCAATCGGTGCGGCTGCTGGCCGATGCGGCGCGCTCGTTCAACGACAATTGCGCCATCGGCATCGAGCCCGACCGCGCCCGCATCAAGGAATTGGTCGACAAGTCGCTGATGCTGGTCACCGCGCTCAATCGCAAGATCGGTTACGACAACGCCGCCAAGATCGCCAAGACCGCGCACAAGAACGGCACCACGCTACGCGAAGAAGCCATCGCCTTGGGCCTGCTCACCGGCGAGGAATTCGACGCCGAAGTGAAGCCCGAACAAATGGTCGGACCGCTCAAGCTGAAGAAGTAGGGCGGGTTCCCGCCTCGGGCTCGACCCGAGGGGCAGTAATCCCCGCTAAGCCAGAAGCGTCTTACGATAACCCGGCGGCATGCGCCGCTGGGTGGACCGGGCGCGGCTGGCATAAAGGCCGATGGCGCCTTCGAGCGGTGGCCGCTGGCGGGGACGCTGCTGTCCCAGTTGCGCCCTTCCGGTCAGCAATTGGCTGACGAAAGCCGCGCCGGTCTGGCTGCGCAGCAGCGAGGGTTTGGGGCCCGCCGGTTCGAGCGCGACCGGCAGTCCCGATATAGGCCCGATTTCCGTCTCAAAATCAGCCATTTATGCCTCGCCTGTATCAAAGCGGGCCAGATTGTCCCGGAATGGGACGGGTGCTCTGGCGCGTTACCCTATACAGGGCAAACGTTATGCCAGATGCTAACAGTCTGTTAACCTATTGCAGCGCGAAAGCGGTGGATTGTCAGAAACTATCCTTGCCCTTGCGCAGGGCCGCGAACACTTCGGCGGGCGCCGCATTCTCCAATCCATAATAGGCGGCGATCACCTTATCGTCCGCCCGCAGGAACGGATTGGTGGCTTTTTCGGTTCCCAGGCTCACCGGAATCGTAGCCTTGCCGGCCTGCCGCAGCGCCTTGACCTCTTCGGCCCGCGCCTGCAGCGCCTTGTTGTCGGGATCGACCGACAGCGCAAAGCGGGCATTGCTCTCGGTATATTCATGGCCGCAATAGATCAGCGTGTCGTCGGGGAAGTCACGTAACGCCTTGATTCCATTCCACATTGGTTCTGGCGTGCCCTCGAACATCCGCCCGACGCCGAGCGAGAACAGCGCGTCAGCGGTGAACAGATGCTTGCCGGCCTTGTCGTGGAAAACCACGTGACCCAGCGTATGGCCGGGCGTGGCATAGACATCGAACACCGTCTCGCCCAGTTGGATCTGGTCGCCGGCCTCCACCAGCTCATCCAACCCGGCAATCTTGTCGGCCTCGGCCCTGGGGCCAACCACCCGAACGCCATATTCCGCCTTGAGTTCGGGGATAGCCTCGACATGGTCGATATGGTGGTGGGTGATGAAAATATCGCTGAGCGTCCAACCCCGGTAGAGCAAGGCATTCTTGATGGCGGCGGCCTCGGGAGCATCGATGGCGGCGGTGCGGCCGGTGGCGGTGTCGTGCACCAGATAGCCGAAATTGTCGCTGCGCGCCGCAAAGACGTCGACGATCAAACCCATGAAACTGCTCCTTGAATAGATTATTGCCCGAAAGCTAGCTGCGCGCACCTGACATGGCAAAGGCCCATTAGACAAGTTCATCGCACTGCGGCAGAGTTAGCATATGACGAGCGATGTCACCCGCCTGATTGGCTATTACAAATCTCCCCTGGGCCGGATTTCCCGCACACTGGTGCGCGAACAGGTGCTGGGCCTGGCCGGCGATGTAGCAGGCCTGCGGGTCCTGGGGCTGGGCTTTGCCACGCCCTATATGCGCTTTGCACTGGGCAAAGCGGAACGGGTGCTGGCCTTCATGCCGGCGCGGCAAGGCGCGTCGGCCTGGCCGCGCGAGGGCCCGTCCCATACCGTTTTGTGCGATCCGCTGGAAATGCCGCTGACCGATGCCTCGATCGATCTGACCATTGCCGTGCATATGCTCGAGCATGTGTCGGATGATGAGGAATTGATGCGCGAATTGTGGCGGGTGACCGCACCCAATGGGCATCTGATTCTGGTCGTGCCGCGGCGGCGCGGCATCTGGGCGCAGCGCGACAATACCCCCTTCGGCTCGGGCAATCCCTATTCGGGCGGGCAGCTGGAAAAGCTGCTGCGCGACCATAGTTTCGTGCCCGTGGCCTGGCGGGACGGGCTGTTCTTGCCCCCGTTCCAGTCTTCGCTGGTGCTGAAATCAACGCGCTTTTTCGAGGGCGTCGGCCGGTTGTTCGGCCCGGCGATGAGCGGGGTGATCTGCGTGCGGGCGCGCAAGGAGGCGTTTCCTGCCGTCCCCCGCCGCAAGAAGGAAGAGCGCTTCGTGCGCGTACCGGGCTTGAGCGCTGCGACCGCACGCCAGGGCTAGTGCTTTCCTTTGCCATAGCGCGTTAGGTTGACTATGGTCCGCGCGGTTTTGACCCCCGATAAGCAGCACCATGTCCGACGATCTTCGCCCAACGCCGCAGCCCGGCATTCTCGACATTTCGCCCTATGTGCCCGGCAAGTCCGGCGCGCCGGGCAGCAAGGTCGTCAAGCTCTCGTCCAATGAATCTCCCTTGGGGGCCAGCCCCAAGGCGATCGAGGCGTTTCGGTCGGTCGCCGATCATCTGGAAATCTATCCCGAAGGGTCTTCGAAAATCCTGCGCACGGCGCTGGGCGAGGTGCATGGCATCGATCCCGAACGTATCGTCTGCGGCAATGGCTCGGACGATCTGCTGCACCTGCTCGGGCAATGCTATCTGGGCGAGGGCGATGAGGCGCTGATGAACCAATATGGTTTTTCGGTTTATCCCATCATTACCAAGGCGACGGGCGCCAGTATCGTCAAGGTGGATGCCACCAATTACGCCGCCGATGTCGATGCACTGCTGGCCGCAGTGACGCCGCGCACCAAGATCGTCTGGCTGGACAATCCGAACAATCCGACCGGCACCTATCTCAGCGACGCCGAAGTGCGGCGGCTGCATGCCGGGCTGCGGCCCGATATCCTGCTCGTCATCGACAGCGCCTATGCCGAATATGTGACGGCGGCGGATTATTCGGTGGGGCTGGAGCTGGTTGGTGAGGCCTACAATGTCGTGATGGTTCGCACTTTCTCCAAAATGGGGCTGGCGGCGGCGCGTATTGGCTGGATGGTGGGCCCGGCCCACATCGTGGACGTCATCAACCGCATTCGCGGGCCGTTCAATGTCAATCTGCCGGCGCAGCTGGCGGGAGCGGCGGCTACGCGCGATGTCGAGTTCACCGCCCGGCTCAATGCGCATAATGCCAAGTGGCGTGACTGGCTGGTGAGCGAGCTGGATGGCAATTACATGCATGTCGTGCCCAGCCAGGCCAATTTCGTCATGGTGCTGTTTCCCGATGCCGAGCATGCCGCGCTGGCCTTCGAGACGCTGATGCAGCGCGGCTTGATCGTGCGCGAAATCGGCACGTCCTATGGTATTCCGCATGGCTTGCGCATTTCCATCGGCAGCGAACAGGCCATGATTGGCGTTGCCGGCATTCTCAAGGCATTGGTGAAAACCGCATCATGAGCGTCAAATTCCGCAAACTCGCGCTGATCGGCATTGGGCTGATCGGCTCCTCCATCGCGCTGGCCGCCCGCCGGCAGGGGCTGGCCGAAGTGATCGCCATATCCACCCGCAAGAGCGAAACGCTGGAAGAGGCGCGGGCGCTCAATCTGGGCGATATCTATACGCTGGACGCCGCCGAAGCCGTACGCGGTGCGGACCTGGTGATCCTTTGCGCGCCGGTGGGCGCCTATGAGGCGATTGCCAAGGCCATTGGGCCAGCGCTGGAGCCCGGCGCAATCCTTTCCGATGTCGGGTCGGTCAAGGCGCATGTGGTCAAGGTGGTGGGTCCGCATGTGCCCGCTGGCGTGAGCTTTATTCCGGGGCACCCCATTGCAGGCACCGAGCATTCGGGGCCGTCGGCGGGCTTTGCCGAGCTGTTTGCCGGCCGCTGGTGCATTCTGACGCCGCAGCCCGATGTGCCGCAGGCGCAGACTGAAAAGCTCGCGGCTTTCTGGGAAGGCATGGGCAGCGATGTCGAAATCATGGAAGCGGGACACCACGATATGGTGCTGGCCATTACCAGCCATATTCCGCATCTGATCGCCTACAATATTGTGGGCACGGCGGATGACCTCGAAACCGTCACCAAGTCCGAAGTCATCAAGTTCTCGGCGGGCGGTTTCCGTGATTTTACCCGTATTGCCGCATCCGATCCGGTGATGTGGCGCGATGTGTTCCTGACCAATCGCGAAGCGGTGCTGGAAATGCTGGGGCGGTTTCTTGAGGACCTCTCCGTGCTGCAGCGGGCGGTCGATAGCGGGGACGGCCCGGCGCTGGAGTCGATTTTTACCCGTACGCGCGCCATTCGTCGCTCGATCATTTCGGCTGGGCAGGAAACCGCCGCCCCCGATTTCGGCCGGCCGCACGAGGCGCCGCCCGCGCCCGCCGCGCCTCTGTTTGTGCGCGAGCATGGCGGGGGCGACGACGCCTAGGATTTAGCTGAGGCTGGCCTACAAATGGCAGTTTTCTGCGCTTCCGGTGCTCACGTACAAAAAGTACGCTCCGCTCCGGTTCTCAAAAACCACCATTTTCGACTCAGCCTGAGCTGAATCCCGAGCTGCCGCTAGTAGAGCGGTGGGATGGCGGCTATCGGAACAAGACCCGAATAGATGCCGCCGGCGCGGAAATTGAGCTGGTTAGTGTAAGTGCCATCGGCGCCGGGCGTGCCCAGCACCAGGGTCCGCCAGGGCTCGGCCAATAGGGGTCCGATGCGTTCGGCGACGCCGGTGGATTTGATGTCGATCTGGCCCTCGACCTGGCCGGCATCGTCGAGCTTGAGGTCGCCGCTGGCATCGAGCGTGGATGCGGCGTCGCTGCCGCGCACCGAGACCAGCTTGAGCTGGCCACCCGCTTGCTGCCAGAGCGTGAGCAGCAGCGGATCGCCCCAATTGCGGATGTCGTCGGGCAGGCCGTTCAGTTCGAGTTCGATTTCGGCATTGGTGTCGGTCAGCGTCAGGCCGGGATAGGCCAGGTTCTGGGCATGGATATAACCGGCCAGCGCTGACAGGTGGCGGTCACTATCGTGCTGCTCGGGAATGTCGAGCAGATGGGCTTCGATCAGCGGGCTTTGCGCCAGCACGCTATTGCCCATCAGCGTATCGGACCAGACCATGTCCTTGCCGATGATGGAGAGACGGGCGATGCGCCAGTCATCCACGCGGATACTGGCTTCGAAACCCGACCAGGCCAGCGTATTGCGCAGGCCGGTAAAAGCGTCGGTGATGCTGGCGGGGCCAAGCGCGGAGGCCAGCAGATGGGTGGGGCGATAGACCATGATGCTGGCGCGAATGCCGGGGATTTCAGTCAGCAGGTCCCCGCTGGCGATTTTCGCGTCGGTGCAGTCGACATCGAAGCGGAAGGGGAAGCCGCCGACATCGAGCGTGCCGCAGGTGAGGCGCGGGCTGGTAATGCCGTCAGCCTGGGCCTGAGCCTCGATATTTTGCCGCACTAGTCCGGCAATGACCAGCCAGGCAACGCTCCAGGCGAGGACGACAAACAGCACGACGCTGCCGAGAATGATGATTCGCTTCTTCATGGGGAGCACTCTTATCCTCGGCGGCGCTGCGGCTAAAGCCGTTCAGCGTGGGTAAATCCGGGTCGATCTATAATTGCATGGCAACTAGATGCAGAGGGCCGTTGCCGCAATCGCGCAGCTTTACTAGGATTCTGGTGTGGATATGACGCTGAACGCACAATCGAGCCTGTCCCGAACCCATTGGGTGTTCGGCTATGGCTCGCTGATCTGGAACCCCGGCTTTGCCCATATCAGCGCGCAGCAGGGCCTGTTGCGCGGCGCGCATCGCTCGCTGTCGATCATTTCAACCCATCATCGCGGCACGGCCGAACGACCTGGGTTAGTGTTCGGGCTGGCGCGGGGCGGGGCCTGCCGGGGCATGGTGTTTGAGGTGGCCGAGGCGGATTGGGCGGCGGTGCGGGAATATCTGGAAGAACGCGAGCAGGTCACATCGGTCTATCGCGATGTGATGCGCCCGGTGCGGCTGGCCGACGGGCGGATGGTGAGCGCCCTGGCCTTTGTGGTCGACGAGGTCCATGAGCAATTTGCCGGGCGGCTGTCGCTGGAGCAGCAATTGGCCATGGTGCGGGCCGGGGTGGGGCTATCGGGCCGCAATGTGGATTATGTGATCAATACGGCGCGCCATCTGGCAACGCTGGGGATCCGGGACCGGCAGCTGATGGCGTTGGTGGATATGCTCGAAGAGGGTGCGGAAGCCGCCTAGGACCTCAGGCCGCCTGGGCGGCCATGGGTTCGGCGCCTTCGAGGTCCCAGATCGTGCTGAGGCGTTCGGAATCGGCGGCGGGGGAGACGAGGCGGAAGACCCGGTCGGCGCAGTCCAGCGCGAGGCGGAAGCGGCTGCGGCTCATAGGATCACTCACGAGATCGGCGGTCGAGCCGACCCAGAGCACGTGGCTACCCTTGGCGATGATGTAGAGCTCGGCTTCGCCCATGGCGAAATGTTCGAGATTTTCGCTGACCAGGTCATAGGAACGGCCCGAACGGCCCTGCCAATTGGTCCCACGGCTAAAGCCGTGTGTCACAATCCTGCCCTCAACCATGCCAGCCATTGCCGTGTCCCCTGTTCGGTAGAACAAGAACAAAATTAGAACAAAATGCCGCAACTGTCAAGCTGGCACCCATGTCGTTCCTACATCTATGTATGTGACAGCAGATTCTGTCAATATATAGTGGTGCTGGCCGTCAGGAGCGCGAAGCCTTGAGAGCGTCGATCCTGCTGCTGAGATCGGGGTCCAGGGGACGCGAGAGGCCCTTTTCGGCGGCAGCGAGAATCAGTTCAGTCGATTCGGATTCGATGGCTTTTTTGAGTCGGGCGGAAAAAACGTCAGGCGGCAGCCCGGGTTCGATGGCGGGCAGGAATTTGGCTTCGGCCTTGCCTGGCCAGATGACCAGGCTATTGCGGCCCCAGAACAGGCCGGAATTCAGCGCCACCGGCACGACGGGCACGTTCAGCTCGCCATACATGCGCACAATGCCCTGCCGGTAATCGGCGGGAGCGAGCGGAGCCTTGCGGGTGCCTTCGGGGAAAATCACGATGCGGCAGCCGCGATCGATGGCGGCATGGGCCTGGGTCATCAATTGAGGAATGGCATCGGCGCCGCGGCGGCGATCGACAGCGATGCAATCGAGCGAGCGGGCGGCCCAGCCAAAAAATGGCAGGTCCATTAGCTCCTGCTTGATGATGTAGGCGGGCCGGCCGGTATAGGGAAAAACGGCGAAGACGTCCCAATCGGACTGGTGCTTGCTGGCAATGATGCAGCCGCCCTCCGGGATATTCTCGGCGCCGGTGACGATGGTGCGCACTCCGGTCAGTACGCGCAGCAGCCACACATTGGAGCGGCACCAGTATTTGGCCAGCGTCCAAGCGAGAGTGGTGCGGCGGCGCGTGATCAGCCAGAGCAGGCCGATGATGATGGCGATAATGGCGGTCTGGCCAATAAAGACCACATAGAACAGCGCCGTGCGGATCGCCTGGATGAACTTCAAATCGGACCTCTCTGGCGCAATGGGTGGCCAGCTTCCGCAGCGTTCTTAATGGGCAATGCCGCTGCTGGCGAGATATTCCCGCAATTGTGCAAGCTGATCGGCGCTGAGTAGCCGCTTGGGCAGCATGCGATAGATGCGGGGACCTTCAAAGAGCAGGATGATCTTGTCGTTTTCGAGCCAGGAATGCAGGTGCGCCCAGGGCACAAGGTTCTCCCCGTATTCGGAGCTGAAGCTGAGCCCTTGCGGCGACCAGCTATAGTCGACGGGCGCGCGCAGGGTTTTTTGCGAGGCAAAGGCCTGGCGGGCAGCGCGCGGGCCCTGGATCAACGTCATGCCCACGATGATGCAGACGGGCAGCACGGCTATCAGGATGATGATCCCGGTAAAGGGAATAGTGCCTGCCCCGTCGGTACCCAGAGAAATGGCAATCAGCGCGATGAGCAGAAACAGCCACATCGCGCCAAAGCGCAGCAGGATGGAGCGGCGCAGCAGGAACGAGGTGCCATAGAGCCGTTGCGCCGCCACTGCGTCGTCTTCGGTGAGGGCAATAGTGACGGGCTGCATGGCGCTACGAGGTCTCGCTGAGATAGCGGCGCACCGTCATGCGCGAGGTGATGGCGGTGAGCGCCGCGATGACGGGAATGACGGCGATGATACCGATCAACCCGTCTATGCCCAGGGCAAAGCGCCCGAACAATACGCCCATTTGCGCACCGGCTTCGCTGGACAGCACATTGCCCGCCGCCGTGCTGATGACGAAGAAGAAGAGGAGCGTGGCGGCCGCGCCCAATAGTCCGCCTTGCAGGCCGATGGAGAGGAACCGGCCCTGAAATTCGCCGGCAATGAAGCGGTTGGAGGCCCCGATATAGTGCAGCACGTCGACAATCCCGCGATTGCTGGCCATGGCGCCACGGGTGGCAAAGATGATAGCGAGCACGGTAGCGACGCCGATCAAGGCCAATACCATCAGGCCCGAGAGCACGATGGTGCCCGCCATGGTATTGAGCTGTTGGCGCCAGGCGGCGTGGGTATCGAGGCTCGCGCCCTTGACCGCCTGAAGATTGCGGGTGAGCCCCTCGATATCGGCATCGACCGGATCGGCCAATTGCACGACCACGAGGCGGGGAATCTCGATGGCGGTGAGGTCGAGCCCAGCGCCCAGCCAGGGCTCGATCAGCTTCTGGCTTTCCTCGATGGTCAGCGCACGGGCGGAGGCGACGCCGGGCGTGGTCTGAGCCAGCGACACGGCGGTGCGCAGATTTGACTCCATGACCTCGCCCTCGACGGGGCGGATCTGGATAGTGAGTTCGCGCCCAACGTCGGCCGACCAGGCGATGGCTGATTTTTGCACCAGCACTACCCCGCCCAGCGTGACGGCGGAGAGAAAGCTCATAATGGTGATCATGAGCAGCAGGGTGCGGCCCGCAACGCTTTTTTCCGGAACGATGGGCGCGGCGCCGCGGCGGCGGGGCAGGAGGGAGAAAAGGCGCTCAATCATGGATCACCAGCTCGCCCTTACTAAGCAACATGCGGGGATAGGAGAATTTGTCGAGCAGCGGCAATTCGTGGGTGGCCAGGATAATCGTGGTGCCGAGGGTGCGATTGAGTTCGGCAAAGAGGTGCACGAGCCGGCTCGACAGTTCCGGATCGACATTGCCGGTGGGTTCGTCCGCCAGCAGCACTTTGGGCCGGGCGATGACGGCGCGGGCGATGGCGGCGCGCTGTTTTTCGCCACCCGAGAGCAAGGACGGCAGGGCGTTCATGCGCTCGCCCAGACCGACCCAGTCGAGCAGTTCGGTGACATTGGGGCGGTATTCGCTTTCGGCCTGGCCCAGCACGCGCAAAGGCAGGGCGACATTTTCAAAGGTCGTCAGGTGATCGAGCAGGCGGAATTCCTGGAACACGATGCCGATATGGCGGCGCATCTGCAGCAGCCGGTCCTGGCTCAGATCACTCACATCCTCGCCGAACATGGTGACCTTGCCACGCGAGGGTTTGAGCGAAAGCAGCAGCAGGCGCAACAGGCTGGTCTTGCCGGCGCCCGAGGGGCCAGTGAGGAAATGGAACGAGCCGGGCTCGATCGAAAAGGTCAGGTCCCGCAAGATTTCGGGACCGTTGCCATAGCGCAGTCCCACATCGGAAAACTCGATCAAAAAAGCAGGCTCCCCACTTGTCCGCCGGCCGGAGCGCCCAGGGGCGAATCAGCCATGGTGCGCATCATAACAAAGGCGGGCGCCCGATGCGGCTGGCGTGAGCCATTGCCCGCAGGAAACGGCACAATTGTGGTGTTTTGCCGTTTCCGCCGCGTGGTTTGAGGAGTTTTAACCCCATCGGCATAGGTTCGGCGGGGCGCATTTATGTTTTACCCTCATTGTCTGGCCCGATGATCATCACCTGTCCCCATTGCCAGACCAAGTATCAGGTGACCTACGAGGCCATTGGCTCGGTCGGTCGCAAGGTGCAATGCGCCTATTGCCAGCGCGCCTGGCAGCAGGAGCCGGTGCGGCCCGAGGCTCCGCCGGAACCGGCCGATCAATTGTTCGAAGCCATGGCCGAGGACGGATTGGATGAGGCGCTGGCGGCCGAGGAAAAGGCTGTGGCCGCCGAACTGGCGCAGCGGCTGGCGGCCGAGCAGGAACACAAGACAAAACCGGCCGGTGAGCTCGACCCGGCGGTCATTCGCAAGCGACAAAAGGCATTTTTGCGCCGGCAGAGCGCGCTGATCGCGCATTTGCCGCTAGCCCGGCTGCGCCGAGCGGCGCGGGTGGGCGGCACCCTCATCCTGTGCGGCTTGATTGGCCTGTTCTATTTCGGTCGCGTGCAATTGGTCGAGCGCATCCCCTCGCTGGCCGGCGTTTATGCGTCGCTGGGCATGGGCGTCAATGTCGTGGGCCTCGATTTTTCCAATATCACTGCGCAGCGGGCGCTGCGCGATGGCAAGGACGTACTGATCGTTTCGGCGCAGCTGGTGGGGCTGCTACCTGACCCCGTGGCGGTGCCGCCGGTCGTGGTAACACTGCTCGATCCGTCTGGCGCGGCCATTTACGAGTGGAGCGTCACCCCATCGGTGCGCGATCTGATGGCGGGCGAGCGTTCGAGCTTTGATACCCAATTGGCCCTGCCGCCCGGGGAGGCTGCGCGCATGCGGCTGAGCTTTGGCGCGACGGCCGGCAATGTGGCGCTGCGCCAGACAACACCTATATCGGGCAATGCCGGGCCGTCTGCGCCCCAGGCCCCCATTTCTCCGGAGCATCCCTGATGGCCCGTATTCTTGTTGCCGAAGACGATCCGTCCGTGCGCGCCTTTGTGGTCAGCGCATTGACCATGAAGGGCCACGAAGTGGTGGCCGAGGAAGATGGCGGATTGGCTGCCGAAACGGCGGATGAAGAGCAGGGCCGGTTCGACCTGCTGCTATCCGACATCAAGATGCCGATCATGGATGGCATTGCGCTGGCGCTGCATGTGGCGGCCAAATATCCCGATGTGATCATCGTGCTGATGACCGGCTTTGCCGACCAGCGCGAGCGGGCGCATGGGCTGGACGCCTTGATCTATGACGTCATCGTCAAGCCGTTCACGCTGGCGGATCTGTTGGCCAAGATCGACGATGCCCTGGTGGGCAAGCCGGTCGAAGTGGTGTCACTGGGCCGGCGGGCGCTGGAGCAGTAATCAGCCAACAAGCGGGCGCCACTCGACCGCGACCTTTGCCATTCCATCGGCGAGAAAAGCCCCCATGGCGAGGGCCTCGGCCTCGATATCCGTCTTCTCGGCTTTGCTGAGCTTGCGGAAGGGGGCGAGGTCGAGCGTGAGGCTATCCTTGGTCCGGTTCACGGTCCAGTTGCCGGCGATGAAGCCGTCCATGGTGAAGGTTGCGACATAGCCGTTGACGACCACCATGCGTTCGCGGGCGTAAGTTGGTTGCAGGCGGGAGCGGTCGGCGAAACCTAGAAAGACATTGTCGTAATCGGGCAGGAAGCGGACCGGCGCTGGTGTGTCGGAGTCAGGGCGTGGCGCGTTGGGCAAGTCGTACAGCACGCGGCCATCTTCGCCACGGAATTCTACCAAGTCTTCGCGCACGGCGTCGAAGGCCGGGGCGAGGCGGGTGAGGCCGCACCAGGTCTGCATATCCTTGACGCTGGCGGGGCCATAGGCGGAGAGATAGCGCAGGACCAGTTGGGGCAGGGGGATTGGGTCGCCGAGGCCTTGGCCGATCCATTTTTCGATACGCATCAGCAGCGGCGCGCCGCCATGGCCCCAGATGCGGGTAGGGGGAATCTGGATCAGCGTTTCGGCGCCCTGCACCACCTGGGCCAGAACCAGCGGATCGCTATCGGGAAAATGTTCGCGCAGGCGTCGGCCGAGTTCGCCTGAAGTCATGGGCGCTTCGTCGATTATGGCGACGCCTCGGCGGTTGACGTCCAACCGGTCCGCATTGATGGCGCGTGATTTGGCGACCGAACTGAAGGTGCGGTCCAGCACGGGCTGCATGAGCGGGCGAATCCTGCGCATATCCGGCACGGTATGCAAATGCAGCGTGGTGCGCATGGTGGTGGCGCGGAGCAGGGTCTTGTCGGTGATCAGCGCGGTCAATGCGCCATGAGTGAAGCCCGCAATGCGATTCCACAGCGCGATATAGGGCGTGTTGGTGGTTTGCGCCTGCAGACCGAGCAGGAAGGTGACGGCGTCGGGAATGGCAATATCGGCGCGTTCCAGCATCCACTGCCGGGCGAGCGTGGCGCGGTTGAGCTGGCGGTCAGAAAGGGTCTCGGGCATGGCCATCTCCTCGGGGAGAGACGACTATGCCCGACCCGATATGACAAGGGGTGTCAGCAGGCGCTCACAGCCAATCGGGGACGCTGTCCAGCGCGATCAGCTCGTCGAGCGATTTGCGCGGGCGGATGACGTGGAACCTGTCGCCATCGACCAGCACTTCGGGGATCAGGGCGCGCGAATTATAGGTCGAGGCCATGACCGCGCCATAGGCGCCGGCGCTCATGACGGCGAGTAGGTCGCCTTCCTTGACGCCCGGCATGGTGCGCGCCTTGGCGAGGTAATCGCCCGTCTCGCAGACCGGGCCGACGATATCAGCGGTGATCGGGGCGAGATTGGAGTGGTTGACCGGCTCGATATCATGATGGGCTTCGTACAGCGTGGGGCGGATCAGATCGTTCATTGCCGCGTCGACGATAACGAAATTGGTGCCGCCTTCCTTCACATATTCGACCTTGGTGACGAGAATGCCGGCATTGCCGACCAGCAGGCGCCCCGGCTCGATGACGAGGGTCACGCCCAATTGGCCGACCTTGTCGCGCACGACGGCGGCATAGGCATTGGGCAAAGGCGGGGCGGCTTCTTCGTGGCTATAGGGGATGCCGAGGCCACCGCCGACATCGACATGCTTTATGTCATGACCATCGGCGCGCAGCGCCTTGACCAGCTCGGCCATCAGGCCAAAGGCATTGCCGAAGGGTTCAAGATCCGTGATCTGGCTGCCGATATGCATATCGACGCCAACCGCGACCACATTGGGCAGCTCGGCAATGCGGCGATAGACTTCGAGCGCGCGAGCATAGGGAATGCCGAACTTGTTCTCGGCCTTGCCGGTGGAAATCTTGGCATGGGTGCGGGCATCCACATCGGGATTGATGCGGACGGAAACGCGGGCGGTCTTGCCCATGTCGCTGGCGACCATGGATAGGCGTTCGAGCTCGGGCTCGCTTTCCACGTTGAAGCACTTGATGCCGGCTTCGAGGCCGCGGCGCATTTCGGCAACGGTCTTGGCGACGCCAGAAAACACGATCATGTCGGGCTTGATGCCAGCAGCCAGAGCGCGTTCGAGTTCGCCCAGCGAAACCACGTCGGCGCCGGCGCCTTCGGAGGCCATCAGCTTGAGTACGGCCTGGTTGGAATTGGCCTTCATGGCATAGGCCAGTAGCGTCGGGATGCCCTCGAACGCGGCTTTCACCACGCGCACATGGCGGCGCAGAGTGGCGGATGAATAGACGTAAAACGGCGTGCCGACCTTTTCGGCCAGCGCGTTGAGATTGACGTCCTCGGCAAAAAGGGTGCCGTCGCGGTGTTCGAAATGGTGGACCATTTTAGTTCCCGGTCGTCCCGCATCCACAAGGACGCGGTGGGTGTTGCCCGTCTGGCGACGACCTCTACGGCACCGCTTGAAAAAACGAAAGCAAGACTTATCGATTCACCGCATAAGCGGCTTCGATCCGCTCTGCGACGAGGTTTTGCAACTGCCAGAGATGGGGGTCGTGAATGCCCATATCTTCGAGATGCCGCACGGTGGCGAAGAGATATTCGGCCATGGAGCCGCGATTGCCGACTGCCTTGGCCAGCACATCGGCAATCGCATCGACGGTGAGGCCCGAGACATAGCGGCCCGAATGGCGGTCGATGCAGAAGGTGATGGCGCGGATACTGCGCTCGCCGCTTTGCACATTGACCCAGCGTGGCGGAAAGGCGGAGGGCAGCCAGCCCATTTCGCGCTCGAGCAGCTTGGTCAGGTTTTCGTCGATCCTATCGGCGGGGAGGCGGTAGAGCACGCCCTTGCAGGCACCGCCGCGATCGAGCGCCAGCATGAGGCCTGGATTTTCGTCGCTACCGCGGAAGCGGTTGTTCCAGCCCAGGCAAAAGGCGCGATGCCAGCCGCGCACCACGCCGGTGCGCATTTCGACGAAGTCGCAGGCCGGCTTCCAGATCAGCGAGCCATAGGCGAAGAACCAGACTTCGCCGGTATGGGGTTGCTCGCCTAGCAGGTCGTGGATGGTGGCGTTGTAATCGTCTAATGTTGCCGCCCGCATCCCTTCCGGGGGCGGGGGCATTTCGTCGGAAAGCGCAGCGTGTTGCACAAGGGCGACATGACGCTCGGAGAGGCGCATCTGTCGGATTTTGGGTGGCATGCGCAAATCTCCACTTTCCCTCTCCCCTTGAGGGAGAAGGTGGATCGGCGCAGCCGAGACGGGTGAGGGGTTGTCTCAGTCAGCGTTGAAGGAGCAGTCATCGCTGACCCCTCATCCGCCCCTATGGGGCACCTTCTCCCTCAAGGGGAGAAGGGAAGATCGCGGCTTATCGAGATTTATTCAACCCCGCCATCGCCATGGCCGCCATGCTTTTTCTTTTGCAGCGGCTTGGGATCGTGTGCCTCGCCGGTGAGAATGGTCTTCCAGCGGGCGGCCTGGATCAGCACATTGGCGGGGGCGGTGCCGCCATAGGACTGGCGGGCCGCGACGGAGGCTTCGACCGTCAGCACTTTGTGGATGCGGCTATCGATGCGCTGGTCGATGAATTTGAAGTCCTCGATGGTGAGGCCTTCCAGGCCGCAATTCTTCTGCTCGGCCAGGGCCACGATCTGCCCGGTAATGTGGTGGGCATCGCGGAAGGGGATATTGAGCTCGCGCACCAGCCAATCGGCAATGTCGGTGGCGGTGGAAAAGCCGGCCGCGGCCGAGACGCGCATGCGTTCGCGATTGGGCACCATATCGCCCACCATGCCGGTCATGGCGGCCAGCGACAGGGAAAGCGCGTCGAGCGCGTCGAAAGCGACTTCCTTGTCTTCCTGCATATCCTTGGAATAGGCCAGCGGCAGGCCCTTCATCACCACGATCAGCGAGGTGAGCGCGCCCAGAATCCGGCCGATCTTGGCGCGGACCAGTTCGGCAGCATCCGGGTTGCGCTTTTGCGGCATGATCGAACTGCCGGTGGTGAATTTGTCGGAGAGGCGCACGAAGCCGAATTGTGCCGAACTCCAGATCACCATTTCCTCCGCAAAGCGGGAAAGATGCATGGCGCAGATCGAGGCGGCGGCCAGGGTTTCGAGGATGAAATCGCGGTCCGAAACGGCGTCGAGCGAATTGGCGGTGGGGCGGTCAAAGCCCAACTGTTCGGCGGTGCGCTCGCGATTGATGGGGTAGGGGGTGCCGGCCAGCGCAGCCGAGCCGAGCGGGCTTTCGTTCAGACGCTTGCGCGCGTCGAGCAGGCGGCCGGCGTCGCGGCCCAGCATTTCGACATAGGCGAGCAGGTGATGGCCAAAGGTTACCGGCTGGGCGCTTTGCAGATGGGTAAAGCCGGGCATGATGGTCTGGGCTTCGTCTTCGGCCTTGGTCACCAGTGCGAGCTGCAGGGTATGGACCTGCATCACCAGCGTATCGATGGTGTCGCGGATATAGAGCTTGAAATCGGTCGCCACCTGGTCATTGCGCGAGCGGGCGGTGTGCAGACGTCCGGCGGCATCGCCGATCTTTTCGCGCAGGCGGGATTCGACATTCATGTGAATGTCTTCGAGTGCACGCGAGAACGTGAAGCTACCGCTCTCGATTTCCGCCAGCACCTCATTTAGACCGGCCACGATGGCGTCGCGATCTTCCTGCGTCAGAATGCCCGTCTCGGCGAGCATTGTGGCATGGGCGATTGATCCGGCAATATCCTGGCGGAAGAGGCGCTGATCGAATCCGATCGAAGCGTTGATTTCTTCCATGATGGCGTCGGGGCCAGTGGCGAACCGGCCGCCCCACATCTTGTTGCTCATCGCTGGTTTCCTGGAGATTGCATGTCTGACAATAGCGCACCCCACCAACCAGCACCAAACCGCTCGCGGCTGTTCATCACGCTGGCTGTGGCGGGAGTGGCCGTAGCTATAGCGGCGTGGACCTATCTCGGCAATGCTGCCGGCGCCAAGGAATGTCCGGTGCAGGCCGAGGCCGCCGCAACCATCGATAGTGCTGCCAAGGGCGAGCTGGCAGCGCTGATGGGGACCGGGGAAGGGCGCGGCTACAAGACCATGGCGTTCAAGGACGCCACGGGCAAGGACGTGAGTATTGCCGATTTTTCTGGCAAGGCGCTGCTGGTCAATTTCTGGGCCAGCTGGTGCGTGCCGTGCCGGGCAGAAATGCCGGCGCTCGATGCCATCGCCACCAAATACAATTCGGACGCCTTCATGGTGCTGCCGATCAATCTCGATATCGGCGAAGGCGGCCTGGAAAAGGCCAAGGGCTTCCTCGACGAAAACCAGTTCAAGAACCTGCCGCTCTATGCCGATAGCAGCTTTGCCGCCTTTGAGCGGCTCAAGCGCGAAGCGGTGGCGGTAGGCCTGCCAGTGACGCTGGTGCTGGATGAGAATGGCTGCGAGCTGGCGGTGTTGCAGGGGCCAGCCGAGTGGCACACCCCTGATGGCGAGGCTGTGGTCGAGGCGCTGGTGGGGTTGAAGAGCTAGATCAGCCGATCCACCACGGCGCCCGAATTGATAACGGGCGCCTTTGTGTCCGCTTGGGGATTGAGCAAGGCGGCCTTGGCCTGTTCTTCGGCGGCAGCGATGCGCAATTGCGCGGTGAGTTCGGCGACCTTGGCGAGCTGAGCCACCGCAGGCGTGCCGGCGCGATCAACGATGCGGTTGATCATGGCCGGTGGGCTGGTGCCGATGGAATTGCTCATGGCTAGGCCTGCTTATCTATCCTGAGGCCCTGGCCAGGCGGTGGCGCAGCGGGGGCGGATTGCAGCAGGGTATTGAGAAGGGTCGCTTCCAGGTCGTGGGTCTTCTTGAGCACGGCCATCTGCACGGAATTCTGCGTTACCGCACTCCGCATAGTCACCATTTGCATGGCCAGATCGCTATCCAATGGACCGTCCCTTCTGGGTCAATGAAGGTGTAGAATAGCGGCTGGGCGGTAAACAAAGGCTTGGAATATTGTGGCGATTTGTTGAAATTGCCGCCGAGGTCAGCGGCCGCCCCAGAACACCACTTCGCGCCGTTTGAGGCCCGCCGCCAGGATGATGCCAGTGACAAAGCCGCCCAGATGGGCCCACCAGGCGACCGATTCCGTCGAGCCGATGACCACATAGAACAACTGGGTGGCGACCCAAAAGCCCAGCATCCAGAACGCCGGTACGGGCAGGGGAATGGGGATGATGATGCGCGCCAGAACGAAGACTCGGGCATGGGGGAAGAGCAGGATATAGGCGCCCATGACGCCGGCCACCGCGCCGGACGCGCCGATCAGTGGGCCATTGGCATCGAGGTTGAACGCCATATGAGCCAGAGCCGCGCAGATGGCGCAGATCAGATAGAAGACCAGGAACCGGACATGGCCCATGGCGTCTTCGATATTGTCGCCGAAAATCCATAGGAACAGCATGTTGCTGAGCAGATGCAGCCAATCGGCGTGGAGGAACGCGTAGGTGATCAACGTCGCCCAATCGGGCAGCCAGGGCACAGGCTGGGGGTAAAGATTGCGCACGACGATGGGGATCATGCCGAAATCGATGGTCGCCTGATCGAAGGCCGCCGGCGGTAGGACGGACTGAAACAGGAAGCAGATGATCGTTACGGCCATCAACCCATAGGTCACATAGGGAAACCGCACATGCCTCAAGGGATTGGTGTCATGCAGCGGCAGGAACATGGGTCAGTCGCCTTTCGCCACGTCGCCGTGGTTGCCGGGCACCCATAGCACGTCCTTGGCGCCATTGGCATTGGCCACGCGCGCCAGCACAAAGAGCAGGTCGGAGAGGCGGTTGAGGTAGCGCACGGCTTCGGGATTGGTATCGGGTTCGGCCGCGGCCAACTGCACGGTCAGGCGCTCGGCACGGCGCGAAACGGTGCGCGCGATATGGAGCGCCGAAGCCAGTGGGGTGCCGCCGGGCAGCACGAAGCTTTTGAGCGGGCTGATATCGGCGTTGAAATGGTCGATCTGCTTTTCCAGCCATGCCGTCTGCACGGCGCGGACGCGCAGGGTTGGGTGCTCGGCCGCGGGATCGTCGACGCCGGGGGTCGCCAGATCGGAGCCGACATCGAAGAGATCGTTCTGCACGCGGGAAAGCAGCATATCGATCTTGGGCATGGAATTGGTTTGCAGCCGCGCGTGACCGACAAAGGCATTGGCCTCGTCCACTGTGCCATAGGCCTCGACGCGCAGATCGAATTTGGGGCGGCGCGGGCCACGCACAAGGCCCGTCGTGCCGTCATCGCCGGTCTTGGTATAGATGCGGTTGAGCTTGACCATAGCTAGCCCCGGCCGCCGAAGAAGTAGAGCGCGCCGAGCAGCAGCACCAGCGCCACAGCCTGGCCGATGACGCGCAGGCGCATCAATTTCTGGCTGGTATTGCCCGGACCGCCCTTGAGCATATTCCACAGACCCATGCCCAGCACGATGACGACAAAGATCAAAGCGAGCGCGATGGCGATATTGAGAAGGGTTTCCATGAAAGTCCTGCAAGCGTTCAGGGGCTGGCGCCCCTACGAATCCGTAGTGCCGATATAGCTCGAAAGCCCCTCGGCCAGCGCATCATAGATGGCACGAATCCGGTGGCTGGTGAACAATTCCCTGTGCGTGGTGAGCCAGACTTCGAGCGGGGGGACCGCAAGATCAATTGGCAGGGCCACCATGCCGGGCGTTTGCGCGACCAGGCCAGCCTGGGCAAAGCCCACGCCCAGACCCGCGCGCAGCAATTCCCACAGCTGGGTCTGGCTGTCGGAGCGCAGCAGAAAATGTTCGCGCTTGAGTGGGAAGCCGACCTTCTGCGCGTGAGCGATGATGAGATCGGAGCGGTCCAGCCCGATGAGATCGTGGTCGTAGAGATCGGCCGGCGTTTTTGGCGTGCCGCGCCGATCGAGATAGTCCTGATGGGCGACGGGGACCATGGGGATTTCGCCGAGCTTTTTGGTGACCAGGTCGAGCTGGTTGGGCCGGAACATGCGAATGGCGATATCGGCTTCGCGCAGCAGCAGGTTTTCCGCCGAATCGGTGGGGACCAGCTCAAGCGCGATGGCGGGGTAGCGTTGGCGGATGGTGACCAGCAAATCGGGCAACACGTAATTGGACACCATCGTGCTGGCGGTGATGCGCACGGTGCCGCCGAATTCGGCCTGAGCGCCTTCGGCGAGGATCGCGGCCTGCGCCAAAGAGGCCTGGGCGGCGGCAACGGGTTCGTAGATGCGCAGCGCCGCGACATTGGGCTTGAGGCCGCTCAGGGTGCGCTCGAACAGCGACAGGCCCAGATCATATTCGAGGGTTTCGATATGACGACCGACCGTGGGCTGGCTGATGCCCAGTTCGCGCGCTGCAGCCGAAAGCGAGCCATTAGCGACAACAGCGGAAAAACTTCGCCACAGGGCCCAATCGGGTTCTCTATTCATTTTTGAATGGCGATCCGAAGGAAATAGCGAATTTATGGACGATAGTGAATGGAGGATGCTGTGTCCATCGGCAAAGGAGATGCATGATGAGCACGGCAAAGATCACGGTTCTGGGTATTAACGGCCATATCGGCCACCACGCGGCCAAGGCGTTTCGCGACGCTGGCTATAGCGTCACCGGCTTTGGCCGCAGCAATCGGACGCCGGTCGAGGGCGTCACTTTCGTCAAGGGCGATGCGGCCAATGTTACCGAGATCGCGGCGGCGATTGCCGAGGCGGATATCGTGGTGAATGCGCTCAACCTGCCCTATGACAAATGGGACAAGGGCCGCGCCGAGGCGCAGCTGGCTGGCGTGATCGCCGCCATGGGCGATAGCGGCAAGACCATGCTGTTTCCGGGCAATGTCTATAATTACGCAGCGACCGACCGGCGTATGAGCCCGGATATGGCCCAGCAGCCGCAGACGCCGCGCGGCGCGATCCGGGTGCGGCAGGAGGCGATGCTGGCGGCGGCATCCAAGGCCGGCAAGTTCCAGACTATCATCATCCGGGCTGGGGATTTCTACGCGCCGGGCAATGCTGGCGACTGGTTCGATCAGGCCATGCTGATGGATGCCAAAAAGGGCAAGGTCTATCATATGGCCGATCTGGATGTGGGCCATGCCTGGGCCTATCTGCCCGACCTGGGCCGGGCATTCGTCAAGGTGGCCGAGCGGCGGCAGAGCCTTGGTGCCTTCGAGACGTTCCACTTTGCCGGGCACTTTGAAACGCATGGCGCCATGTTGGCGGCTATTCAGGCGGCGGCACCGGTTCCGCTCAAGGCGGCGCAATGGCCCTGGATCGTGCTGCAAGCCATGGGGCTGGCAATGCCGATGATGCGCGAGATCGTCAAGATGCGCTATCTCTGGAACAATCCGATGGAACTGGTCGACCCGCGCTTGGATGCCATTCTGGGCAAGGATTTCGGCACGCCATTCGCCGAAGCCGTGGCGGCGTCAACCAAACCGTTCTTTGCTGACGAGGCGGCCTAAAAACCCAACTCCCGGCGAACGTCCTGTTGTGTCCAGCCAGCGTCCCGCAGGCTCGCCAGATTGGGCGAACCTTTCGATTTGCTGAGTTTCTTGCCCTCGGCGTCGAGGATCAGCCGGTGGAAATTGTAGATGGGCGAGGGCAAGCCGAGCAGGAATTGCAGCAGGACATGCAGGTCGGTTGCTGCTTCCATGTCGCGACCGCGGGTGACGTGGGTGATGGCCTGGGCGGCGTCGTCCACGACGACGCTGAGATGGTAGCTGGTGGGCGTGCCCTTGCGCTGCAGCACCACATCGCCCCAACGCTCGGGGCGGGCGTAACGCACTTGCGGGCGGTCGCTGACCAATGGGCCGACAATGGTAAAAGTCAGCATGCCGGTCCGGGCGAGGGCTTTTTCGGTGTCGAGGCGGAATTGCACGGGGTCGCCGCGTTGCAGGCGCTCGATCTGTTCGCCCCGGTGCAGATGCCGGCAAGTGCCGGGATAAAGCGGGGCGCCGTCGGGGTCGGTGCCCTCGGCTTTGGCGGCGATATCGCTGCGCGAGCAAAAGCAGGGATAGAGCAGATCAGCATCGCGCAGGCGATTGGCCGCCTCGGCATAGACGGGGAAGCGCTCGGACTGAACCATGACCGGCTCGGGCCAATCCAGACCCAGCCAATGCAGGTCATCGATAATGGCCTGGGCAAATTCGGGTTTACAGCGATCGGGGTCGGTGTCCTCCATGCGCAACAGAGCCGTGCCGCCCAGTAGCGCTGCCGCCTGCCAGGTGTAGAGCGCCGAATAGGCATGGCCCAGATGCAGCCGGCCATTGGGGCTGGGGGCAAAACGCAGGATGGGTTTGGACGATGGCGAAGACATTGCAGCTTGTGTACAGCAGACAAATGCCTCCGTCACCGCGCATCGATAGTGTTGATTCCATTGCAGCCCATCTCGACGTGCTGGTCGGGATCGATCCGCGACTGGCCGCCATCAGGGCGGTGACCGGGGACGTTTACCCGCGCATCGACGCTGCCGGTTTTGTCGGGATTTCGCGCATTGTCTGCGGGCAATTGCTGTCGGTGGCGAGCGCCGCCGCCATATGGGCGCGCTACATAAAGATCGAGGGGGCGCTCGATCCGGAGAGTTTTCTGAAGCTCGATGAGGCGGCGATCCGTGCCGTCGGCTTTTCCGGCGGCAAGTATCGAACGGTGCGGGCGATTGCCGAAGCGATGGCCTCCGGTACGCTGGATTTCGACCATCTCGAGACCCTGCCGGCGGATGCGGCAGTAGGCTACCTGACGGCCCATAAGGGGATCGGTCCCTGGACCGCGCAGGTCTATCTTATGTTCTGCGCCGGGCATCCTGATATCTTCCCGGCCGGGGACTTGGCGCTGCGAAAGGCGGTGCAGGATGGGCTTGGACTTGATCGGCTGCCCGAAATCAGCGAACTGGCCAATCTGGCACGAAACTGGGCCCCGCACCGTTCGGCAGCGGCACTGCTGTTCTGGCGCTATTATGCGGTTCGCCGTAACCGCGAAGGCGTGTTGAGCTGAGGGTTTGGCTTTGAGGCATGTGGCGGATGCGCCACAGAAATTTCCTTACTGGGAATGGACCCCATTAAGTCATTCAAATGAATGATGTGGAGAAAGATCAGCTTTGCTCATCTTGCGCCGCGGTTGTTTCGGCGAGGATGAGGGATTTTTGATGCGGAGCGCAATTTTGCTGGTTGGAGCCAGCCTTTCACTATTGGCGAGCAGCGCGCAGGCGCAGGACATTACCGATTGGAGCGGCTTTTACGCCGGAGTGCTGGTCGGCTATGGGATGGACCGGACCCAGACCGAGTCGACATCGTCAATCATACCGCCAGTCGAAGCTGGTGACGATGTATTCTACTCGGGCAGCAACCGGTTCTCGCAGGAGCGGATCGAGGGGCTGCTAGGCGGCGTCGGCGCGGGCTACAATTTCCAGCACAACCAGTTTGTGCTGGGCGTCGATGGCGATATCAATTTCGGTGATCTGGACAAGACCACCAGCGCATTTGGTTCGCTCACCATTGACGATCGGGAAGATGGCGAGGTCTTCGAGCTGGGTCAGGGCAGTGACACGACCTATGGCATCGATTGGTACAGCACCTTTGCGCTGCGGGCCGGCGTCACCTTCGATGGCTGGCTGGTCTATGCCAAGATGGGCGCGGCGGTCGGCAATGTTTCGTCCAATTCGACATCGAATTTCACGGTTGCATCCAACCTTCCCCCCGAGGATATGCCGCTACCGGCGGGGTCGTATTCGTCCTCGGCCAATACCAGCCAGCTTCTATTCGGGCCGACATTTGGCCTTGGCGTCGAAAAGATGCTGACATCGAACATTTCGGTGGGCGCTGAATATAGCTATGTCGGACTGCCTGACGTTACGATCCCGCAGGCGAGCGGCATTGGTGGGGGCCTGCTAGGCATTGGCGGCGGTTCGGACCCGATTGAAGTCACCTCCAGCATCCATGTGCTCAAGGGCACGCTCAAATATCATTTCTAGCACCTTCCTGATGCAGCTGTGCCTCATCGCCAGCTGAACTTGATCCCGGCGATGCGGTATTGCCCTCGCCGGGCTTTTTCCGGCTTGCCACAATGGCATCCGCATGGATGATACCGCAGTGCGGCAAACACAGCGTCGATGGACGCGGGTGGTTGCAAAATGGCTGAGACTTCTCCGCAGGATCTGACGGATCTGTCGAACTACCTCTATGGCGCGGTGTTCGACGACGCTATGTGGGCCAAGGCGGCCGAGGTGGTGCGCCGCGCCACCAATAGTCAGCATGTCGCGCTGGGCTTCTTCGATTATCAAACGCGGCAGCAATCCATGCTGCATGGCGATTGCGAGCCCGAGTTTGAACAGAGCTATCGCGATCTGGTGGATATCAATCCCTTGGCTCGCCCGATGCAGGCAATGGCGCTGGGCACTGCGCTGGTTGACCAGCAGGTGTTGGCTCACGGTGATTTCGAGCGCTCCGCTTTCTTTGATCTGTGGATGCGGCCACAGCAGATGCATAGCGCGATGATGCACAAGATCAGCACGCGCGATCGCATCAATGGCTATCTGGCGCTCAATCGCGGCGGTAAGGGCGGCAAGTATGACCGGCGTGAGTTGCAGGTTATCGATGAAATCAGTTCGACGCTGGCGCATGCGGTCACCCTGCGCGTACGGTTCGGTGCCCGTACCATGGCGCAGACGGGGGCAGAGCTGGACGGGCGCGGCATCGGCTGGGTGGCCGTGTCCGGCACCGGCAAGCTGATCTGGGCCAATGACGCTGCCGAGGCTCTGCTGGCCGAGCCGGGTTCGGCCATCAGCGGGCGGCTGGGCGCTTTGCGTGTGGTTCATCCCCTGCAGATGCGAGAATTCATGGCGGCCTTGCAGCGCGCCAATGCGCCGGCGGGCAGCATTGGCACCGACATGATCGCCACGCATCCTGAAACCGGCAATGCCGTCGCATTGTCGATCATCCCGGCGCGCAATCTCTTCGTGCAGGGCCTCCCCGCGCTGCAGGGCGCCCATATCGCAATACGCGACCTGTCCGAACGCCTGCCGCCGGGCTTTGAAGATCGGATCCGCGCCATGTTCGATTTGACGCCTAAGGAAGCGGCGCTGGCGGCGGCTTTGGCGAGCGGGCGGGCGCTGGGCGATGTCGCGCGCAGCAATGGCGTGTCGATCCTGACGGTGCGCACGCAATTGGGGCATTTGTTCCGCAAGACCGACACCAGGCAGCAGAGCCAGCTGGTGTCTCTGCTGCTGGCGGTGGAGCCATTGCCGCAGATGTAGGTCTCTGCGGCTGGATTTTTGCGCGATGGCGGGGCAGGGTGCACCGGTCATTTTTGGAAATCGCCATGTCCGCAAAACTCTCCGGTCCCATGCTTGCGCCCAAATCGGGCGGTCAGCCCAGTCATGCCGTGGTGCTGCTGCATGGTTATGGCAGCGATGGCGCCGATCTGATTGGGCTCGCGCCGCATTGGCAGGATATTTTGCCTGATGCGCTGTTCGTGTCGCCCAATGCGCCCGAGGCGTGCCGGGTCAACGCGGCGGGCTATCAGTGGTTCGACATCGACTATGAAGGCAATCGGCTGGCCAGTCGGCAAATGGGTGTGGTGCAGGCGCGGCCGGTGCTGGTCGAGTTTCTCAACGATCTGTGGCGCCAGACTGGAGTGACGCCGCAGCGGACCATCCTCGCCGGCTTCAGCCAGGGCGCGATGATGGCGCTGCATGTGGGCCTGTCGCTGCCCGAGCCGCTGATGGGGATCATTGCCTTTTCAGGCGCCTTTCTGCCGGCAGAAGGGTTTGCCGAGGGAAAGTTTGCCAAGCCGGCGGTGTGCCTCGTGCATGGCGACATGGACCCGGTGGTCGATCCTGAATTGAGCGCCGATGCCGATGTGGCCTTGCGATTGGCCGGCTATGATGTGGCCTATCATGTCAGCCCCGGCGCGGGGCATGGCATTGCGCCGGACGGTCTGGCTTTTGCCAGCGCATTCATCGCCAGCCAGCTCGAAAAATAATCACGCGTGCCTCTGCACATGCCCGCTTCACAGCCCTGACACAAAGGGCCTAGTATAAGGGGGCTATGGACTTACTCGATTCCCGATCCGGGAGACTCAAGTGACGATCCACGTGTCGCCTGAGGCCTGTCCCGCACTCGTTCTGAACGCCGACTTCCGGCCGCTCAGTTACTATCCCTTGTCATTGTGGTCTTGGCAGGATGCGATCAAGGCTGTGTGCCTGGATCGGGTCAATATCGTCAGCCATTACGATACGGTCATCCACTCGCCCAGCTTCGAAATGCAGCTGCCCAGCGTGGTGTCGCTCAAGGATTATGTGAAGCCGGCGCGGCATCCCGCGTTTACCCGCTTCAACGTGTTCCTGCGCGATCGCTTCCAGTGCCAATATTGCGGTTCCAAGGATGACTTGACCTTCGATCACGTCATTCCGCGCTCCAAGGGCGGGCTGACCACCTGGGACAATGTCGTGGCCGCCTGTGCGCCGTGCAATCTGCGCAAGGCCAATCGGCTGCCCAGCGAAATCAAGATGTATCCTCATCAGGCGCCCTATCACCCCAGTGTGCATGATCTGCACAATAATGGCCGGGCCTTCCCGCCCAACCATTTGCACCAGAGCTGGCTCGACTATCTCTACTGGGACATCGAGCTCGAGCCGTAATAACGAAAATCCCGCCTGGCTTTCACCGGCGGGATTTTTCATTGCTCACGCCGCCTGAGCGGCTGCGGGTTTGCGGCCGGCGATGAAAGCGCCGAAATAGCGGGTAATCAGCGGCACGATCAGCAGGACGATGGTGGTTGCCATGAAGGGCACCAGCACGAGGCTTCGCTGCCAGATTTCCCAACCGGTGGTGAGCGGCATCAGGATGTAGAGATAAAGGGTCACGACCGGATAGACGGCCAGGGTCATGATTGCGGCCATGCGCAGACGTGCAGCGAGAGAGGGCTTCATTTCCGAGCTCCATTGAAACGGTACGTTTCGTTATATATGAGAACGACACGTTTCGTTCAAATCTTTTCTTTCGACACGTTCTGTCCGATATTGCTGACATGACAGAGCCGAGCGCAGACGACAGCGAGGAGCGCCGCCGATCCATCGGGGCGCGGCGCAATCCCGATACCCAGGAAGCCATTCTCGACGCGGCTGAGGCCATTGTCGAAGAGGAAGGCATTGCGGGCTTTTCCATCGAGGCAGTGGCCAAGCGGGCGCGTGCTGGCAAGCCGACCATCTATAAATGGTGGCCGGGCCGCACGGCTTTGCTGCTCGAGGTCTATCACCGGCACAAGCCGGCAAATGTACATATGGATACCGGTAGCGTGGAGGGCGACGTGGTCGCCTTCTTCACCGGCGTCTTTGCCCATTGGGGCAATACCGGCGCTGGACAGGTGTTCCGCTTTATCGTCGCCGAAGCGCAGCGCGATGAGGCGGCCGCCGCTTCGCTGCGGGCCTATGCGCTTGAGCGGCGCCAGCAATCCGGGCAGATTTTCGAGCGGGGCGTGGCGCGGGGCGAATTGGCTGTCGATATCGATACGGGGCTGGCTGCCGACATGCTGGCGGGGTTTGCCTGGCATCGGCTGCTGACCGGGCGGCTGATAGCGGATCCAGAGGAGATGCGGCAGGCGGCCCGGCAACTGGTCCGGGGGCTGTTAACCCCCGGACCATAGGATGCTTACTGTGCGGCGGGAGCCGCTTCGCCTTCACCCGCGGCGGCGGCCGGCTCGGACTGTGCCTTGACGGCGGCGTCGAGGGCCGCGTCGGGAATGTCGATCGTGACGCCTTCCATCAGCTTGGCAACGGTGCCGTCAAAAGTGGTCATCAGCAATTGCTGCTGCAACTGGCTGGCGACCTGCTCGAAGGTGGGCGGAGCGGATTCGCGCTTTTCCTCGAGCTTGATGATGTGCCAGCCGAACTGGGACTGCACCGGCTCGGAGACCTGGCCGATTTCGGTCAGGGCGTAGGCAGCTTCCTCGAAGGGAGCGACCATCATGCCCTTGCCGAAAAAGCCGAGATCGCCGCCATTGGCTGCGCCCGGATCGATCGACTTTTCCTTGGCGATGGTGGCGAAATCGGCGCCGCCGTCGAGCTCGGCCTTGATCGCCTTGGCTTCTTCTTCGGTGGCGACCAGGATGTGGCTGGCGCGGATTTCCTCGGCCGGCTTGAAGTCGGCGACGAGCTTGTCATATTCGGCGCGCACGGCTTCTTCCGTCACCGAATTGGCGATGGCATCAGCAAAGTAGGCGCGGCGCAGGGCGCGTTCTTCAAGATAGGCCAGGCGCTGCTTGAACAGGGGCGTGTCGCCCATGCCGGCATCGCGACCGGCCTTGGCCATGACCTTCATGTCGATCAGCACACGCAGCAGGAACGGACGGCGCTGGTCGGCCGGCATCTGGCTGAGTTCCTGGGTCAGGTCTTCGGCCGCAAAGCTCAGATCGGCTTCGGTGATGGTTTCCCCACCAACTGTTGCGACCACGGCATCGGGAGATACAGGCGCAGGTGCCTCGGCAGCAGGCGCCTCGGCGGCGGGAGCAGGAGCTGCGTCCTGCGCGAAAGCGGGGGCGACAGCATTGGCCGCCATGAGCAGCGCCAGCACGCTGGCAGTCGTGGCAAGGCGCAGGGTCGAAAAGGACATCAGGACATTCTCCTTGGCCGGCGCATCCGGTGGCGCCTGGGCTCGTTACTGGTCGGCCTGCCCTCACACGGCATCGGGGCCAAAATGTGCCGCGCCGCTACTTGTGAGGAGACGGCGGCAGTAGAGAGGCCTAATTGCCGGTTTGGGCCGGGTTTCCGGCGGGCGCAGGAGGTGTCGCCCATTTCGGCGGCGTTGACAAGACAATGGCTCGCTCTTACATCTCACGCGCTTTTCAAGGCCCCTGGCAAGGCAATGGACAATGACGTCCTGACTTGCCACGGGGACAAACGAGATCGTGAAGCCGCAACGGCTTTGTCATCGCGCCGACGAGGCCAGCCGGGTAAGGTGCCCGACCGAGACCGCCTAGGCCTTGCGCGCCCGCGCCGGTGATCAAAAAAAGGACCTGACATATGGCACTTGCTGCGCTCGCCCGGCGGATATTCGGTTCTCCGTCCGATCGGCACGTCAAGCGGTTCCAGGGCAAAGTGGATGCGATCAACGCACTCGAGCCCGAATTCGCCAAAATGACCGACGATGCCCTGCGCGGCATGACGGCCGAATTCAAGTCGCGGTTGGAAAAGGGCGCCAAGCTGGACGAGCTGATCGTGCCGGCTTTCGCGGCGGTACGCGAAGCCTCCAAACGCGTGCTGGGCATGCGGCATTTCGATGTGCAGCTGATCGGCGGCATGGTGCTGAACGATCGCTCCATCGCCGAGATGCGGACCGGTGAAGGCAAAACGCTGGTGGCAACGCTGGCCGTCTATCTCAATGCGCTGACCGGTGAAGGCGTCCATGTCGTCACGGTCAACGACTACCTGGCCCGCCGCGACGCTGCCTGGATGGGGCAGATCTACAATTTCCTGGGCATGAGCTACGGCATTATCGTGCACGGTCTGACCGACCCGGAGCGCAAGGCCGCTTACGCCGCCGACATTACCTACGGCACCAATAACGAATTCGGCTTCGATTACCTGCGCGACAACATGAAATATACGCGCGCCCAGATGGTGCAGCGCGGCCATGCCTATGCGATCGTCGACGAAGTGGACTCCATCCTGATCGATGAGGCGCGCACGCCGCTGATCATTTCGGGTCCGTCCGAAGACCGCTCTGATCTTTACGTTAAGATCGACGAGCTGATGGCAATTCTCGACGAAGGCGATTTCGAAATCGACGAGAAGCAGCGCTCGGCGACCTTCACCGATGCCGGCATCGAAAAGCTCGAAGAGCGCTTGGCGGCCGATGGTCTGCTCAAATCGTCCTCTATGTATGACGTGGAAAACGTCGCCCTGGTGCACCACGCCAATTCGGCGCTGCGGGCGCACAAGATGTTCCGCAAGGACAAGGACTATATCGTCCGAGACGACGAAGTGGTGATCATCGACGAATTCTCCGGCCGCATGATGCCGGGCCGCCGCTATTCGGAAGGCCTGCATCAGGCGCTTGAAGCCAAGGAACACGTCAAGATCCAGCCGGAAAACCAGACGCTGGCCTCGATTACCTTCCAGAATTATTTCCGCCTTTACAAGAAACTGGCCGGCATGACCGGTACGGCCTCGACGGAAGCCGAAGAATTCGCCGATATCTATAAGCTCGACGTGGTCACCATCCCCACCAACGTGCCGGTGGCGCGTAAGGATGACGAGGACGCCATCTACCGCACGGCTGCGGAAAAGTTCGACGCCATTGCCGATCTGATCAAGCAATGCCAGGAGCGCGGCCAGCCCGTGCTGGTGGGCACGACCTCGATCGAGAAGTCGGAAATGCTGGCCGAACTGCTGCGCAAGAAGAATGTCGGCTCCATGAACGTGCTGAACGCGCGTCACCACGAGCAGGAAGCTTTCATCGTTGCCGATGCCGGCCTGCCGGGCGCCATCACCATCGCGACCAATATGGCTGGCCGCGGTACTGACATTCAGCTGGGCGGCAATCTCGAAATGCGTATCGAGAAAGAGGCCGCGGGGCTGGAGGGCGAGGCGCGCGAGGCCAAGATCGCCGACATCAAGAGGACTATTGCCGAGGACAAGGCCAAGGCTTTGGCCGCCGGCGGGCTGATGGTGATCGGTACCGAACGGCATGAAAGCCGCCGCATCGACAACCAGCTGCGCGGTCGTTCGGGCCGTCAGGGCGATCCGGGCCATTCGGCCTTCTTCCTGAGCCTACAGGACGATCTGATGCGCATCTTCCCGGTGGAATCGATGGATTCCATGCTGGGCAAGCTGGGCCTGGAACAGGGCGAATCGATCACCCATCCCTGGGTAACCAAGGCCATCGAGCGGGCGCAGGGCAAGGTCGAAGCGCGCAACTTCGATATCCGCAAGAACATCCTCAAATACGACGACGTGATGAATGATCAGCGCAAGGTGATCTTCGAGCAGCGTCTGGAAATGATGGATGCCGAGGATGTCAGCGAGACGGTCGTGGAAATGCGCCACGATCTGATCGAAACGCTCGTTGCCAAGGCGATCCCGGCGCGGTCCTATCCCGAGCAGTGGAATACCGAGCAGCTGGAAGCGGCTGCCAAGACCTATCTCAACCTCGACGTGCCGGTGAAGGCATGGGCCGAGGAAGAGGGGATCGATGCGGAAATCGTGACGGAGCGACTGATCGAGGCGGCCGATGCCGCAGCTGCGGCCAAGGAAGCGCAGACGTTGCAGGCGTTTGAAGCAGCCGGCACGCCCAACCCAACCGTGATGCGGCAGGTGGAAAAAACCATCCTGCTGCAGTCGATCGACGGGTTGTGGCGCGAGCATCTGGTGACGCTGGATCACCTCTCCAAGGTCGTGGGCTGGCGCGGTATCGCACAACGCGATCCACTCAACGAATACAAGCAGGAAGCCTACGAGCTGTTCCAGGCGCTGCTGACCAATATGCGTGAGCTGGTGACCACCCAGCTCAGCCATGTTGTGTTGCAGCCGCGCCCGGTGGCGCCGCCGGCGCCTGACTTTTCCCGCATTCGCGAAACCCATATCGATCCACTGACCGGCGAGAACGATGCCGATGGTGGCGACACGATCGCGGATTCGCTGGGTGCGGTGGGCAGCGATCCCTCGCTGCGGCCGGTCGATCCCAAGCTGCTGGTTGGCGTATCGCGCAATGCGCCCTGCCCATGCGGCTCGGGCAAGAAATTCAAGCATTGCCACGGCGCGTTCTAGGCGCCGATTTGGCTGGATAGATAAAAGCCCGGGCAGCGATGCCCGGGCTTTTTGTTTGTGCGGAATGGGATTGTGCGCAACCCGCTCAGCACTTCACGCGGATTTCGGCGAAGCCGGTGGTGCCGCCGTCGCCGGAGGACATGACGCTGATATTGCAGGTGCTGTCGGGCAGGGGAATGGTGGCGCCCGAGGCGATGGTGGTGCCGCCAGCCAGGGTGATGAAGCCATTGTCCACCACGGCGATATCCACCTTGGCGGTGTTGTTGCAGATCGGGTAGCTGTCGCCCGCCGAAACCAGGATGCGCATGCCATCGGGCAGGCAATCGGCATTGGCGGCGCTGGCTGCCGGGCCCGTGGGCGCTGCATCGGGGGCCGCAGGAACGGCCGGCGCCGTGCCGCTGCGCCAGTTCTGTTCGAGGATGGCCAGGCGATTGGCCAGGTCCCGCAGGGCCCCGTCATTGCCGGCCGGGGCTGCCGCGGGTGCAGTTGTGCCTTGCTGGCCATAGAGCGCCAGGCTCAGGCGGATTTGCGCTATATCGGTGGAGATGCGGGCGATATCGCGCTGGGTCTCGGTATAGACCCAGCCGGCGGCAGCAATGGCAGCCACGCCGACCAGGCCCACGACGAAGCTCAGCACCCGGCCGGTGACCGGCTGGCGGGGCGGTTTTTGGGGCCCGGGAGGAGAAGCCGTGGCCGGCTCCTCCTTGGAAACGCCGCCCAGTGTCCAGGTGTCTTGCACTGCCAGGTCTCCATCATGCGCCAGCGCGTTGTCATTGCGCCGGAATGCGGCCCAAGCATGATGCTCAGCCAAATTGCTCGCGCTGATGTCGGCGCCCGTTAGCCGCGCATCAAGGGCGAATAGCGGGGATCGGGGCGATTTTTCCGCTCATCACCGGCACGATATTGGCATCCTTGCCGCCGCCAAAGACATTGCCCAAGCCGCCAAACAGTCCGGTGACGGCACCATTGATGGCCTCGCCGCGGGCCTTGATGGCAGCCTGCTCGCTGGCCTTGCGCTGGGCACTGGTCTGATGGCTTTCAATCGCTGTGGTATCAGCGGCCTGCAGCGCCAGCAATTGCGGGCTGCGGCTCACCGGCGGGCAGGGGCCCAGCGCATCGAGCGGAGTGCGATTGTTGGCGTTGAAAATATAGCGCCCTTCGCAGACATCCCAGACGGGCGGAGTCTTGGTCAGCTCGAAAATGTCGGAGCCTTCCTTGATATTGCGCCAGAAATCGAGATGCGGGCTGGCCACGTTCTGGGCCAGCTTGGCGCTGCTCATGCGATAGGGCAGGATCTGGATCTGGAAGCTGGGGTTGCCGCCCTTGAAGGTTTCGCGTGCCAGCGCATAGATTTCGGCAATGCCGGCATCGGTCATGGCGAAACAGCCCACCGATTTGCAATCGCCATGCACCATCAGGTTGGAGCCGGTGCGGCCAAGAGCACGGTCGAACTTGTTGGGAAAGCCGACATTGAAGGCCAGGTAATAGGACGAGTTCGGGTTCATCAGGCCGGGGGTGATGGTGTAAAAGCCCTCGGGGCTCTGATAGTCGCCTTCCTTGACCTTGGGGCCCAGTCCGCCCGAATAGGCGCAGATGGCGTATTGCTTGAAGAGCGCATATTGGCCCGATTTGGTGCGTTTCCACACCTCAAGCACTTCTTCCTGCTTGAAGACGCGGATGACCATGGGCTCGGATGGTGAGGACCCGATACGGGCCAGGCCCGCCAGCGTTTCGCTCGAGAGCGGCCGATTGGCCTTTTCATTGCCGCCCTTGACGAAGGTCGTGCAGGCGGCAAGGCCGAAAGCCAGCCACAGCAGGATGATCAGCGAGCAGATATTGCGCAGAAGCGTGGACACCGGGAGCCGCCAGATGATGCGATAATTGGAGTGACCCTTAGCGGGCCATAGTTACCGCAGCATGAGTATTCGCGGTGAACGATTCCTTACCATGCCGAAAAATTGGCTGGAAGCGGGCCGTTCACGCGAAGATGTGATGGCGTTCCTAGAGCGTCGTGCCGATGGCCAGGAACTTTTCGCGGCGATGTTCGCGAGTTTCCAGCCGTCCCTTGCCGGCAAAATCGGCCAGGAACTTGTCGATGGCCGCGCTGGTCGAGGCCATGATCTGCTCGGGATGGCGATGGGCGCCGCCGGTGGGTTCGGGAATGATGCCATCAACCACGCCGAAGGCCAGAAGATCGGCCGAGGTGATCTTCATGGTGGTGGCGGCGTCCTGGGCCTTGGCCGCGTCTTTCCACAGGATGGAAGCGCCGCCTTCGGGGGAAATCACCGAGTAGATGGCGTGTTCGAGCATGAGCACGCGATTGGTGGTGGCAATGGCGATAGCACCGCCCGAGCCGCCTTCGCCGATGATGATGGCGAGGTTGGGAACGCCCAGTTCGAGCGATTTTTCGGTGGAGCGGGCAATGGCCTCGGCCTGACCGCGCTCTTCGGCGCCGATGCCGGGATAGGCGCCGGCGGTATCAACGAAGGAGATGACCGGGATATTGAAACGGTCGGCCATGTCCATGATGCGGACGGCCTTGCGATAGCCTTCGGGGCGGGCCATGCCGAAATTGTGCTTGAGGCGGCTTTCGGTGGAATTGCCCTTTTCCTGGCCGAGAATGGCGACGGGCTGACCGTTGAAGCGCCCGAAACCGGCCTGCACGGCAGCGTCTTCGCCGAATTTGCGGTCACCCGAAAGCGGGCTCCACTCGGTGATCAGGCCGGTGATGTAATCGGAAAAGTGTGGGCGCTGAGGGTGGCGGGCAACCTGGGTTTTCTGCCAGGGCGTCAGCTTTTTATAGATCTCGACCAACGCCTCGTCGGCGCGGCTCGACAGGCGGTTGACTTCCTCATCGATGGACACAGCCTGGTCGGTCGCCGCGAGCGACTTGAGTTCGGCGATCTTGCCTTCAAGATCGGCTACCGGCTTTTCGAAATCGAGATAAGACTGCATCCCACCGCCCGTTTGGGGTCGTTTTGCTGCGACCATAGAAGTAAGGGGTTGCTCTTGCGCCCCAAAGTGGCCGGAAAGTGGCGACCGATCACCTCCGAGTCAAGACTACAACGCGAATGCGCATAATCGGTGCACATCTGGCTAACATTTCGAGCAACGCACAGCCACCTATTTCGCGGAATCGCTCAAGGGATGGTGCTGCTCCACAAGGCTGCGCAGCTTTTCGTCGAGCACATGGGTATAAATCTGGGTGGTCGAGATATCGGCATGGCCGAGCAGCATCTGCACCACCCTTAGGTCGGCGCCGCCACCCAGAAGGTGACTGGCAAAGGCGTGGCGCAGCACATGCGGTGCGACGCGAGCCGAACTGATACCGGCGCGGCCGGCGAGCCCCTTGAGATCGCGAGCGAAGACCTGGCGGGAAAGATAACCCTCGGCGCCGGTGGCGGGGAAAAGATAGGCACCGGGTTCCAGCGTCTTGAGATAGACGCGGATGGCGTCGCGGGCGCGGTCATTGACCGGCACGACGCGCTCCTTGTTGCCCTTGCCGATAATGGTGATGAAACTGGCGTCGCGCATGACGGCGGAGCGCTTGAGGCTGACCAGTTCGGACACGCGCATGCCGGTGGCGTAGAGCAGTTCGAGCAGCAGGTAGAGCCGCAGGGCGGCGGCCTGCTTTTGTGGGGAGCCCGCAGCATTGGCTTCGGCTTCGGCCGTGGTCAGCAGCTTGTCCACCTCGGCGATGGACAGCACTTTGGGCAAAGCGCGGCGGCTTTTGGGGCTCGAAACAATGCGGGTCGGATCGTCCCCGCGCAGATTGTCGGCGCAGAGGAAACGGTGGAACTGGCGGATGGCGGAGAGGCGGCGGGCGCTGGAGGAGGCCGATAGGCCTTGGCTGCGCAGGTCATCGAGATAGGCGGTGACGGTTTCGCGGGGCGCAGTGAGCAGGGTTTGCTTTTGGGCTTTGACGAAGCCGGCATAGTCGGTGAGGTCGCGGCGATAGGCGTCAATGGTGTTTTTGGCGGCGCCGCGTTCAGCTGACATCATTTCAAGGAATGAGCCGATAAGATGATCCCCGGTCACGGCGTGGGCGCCGCATCGGTGGGCGTTGGTGCCTGGCCGGGCAGGGTGGGCTCGCCGCCGCCAAGCAGGTCGCGCTGGGGAATGCGGATCGTGGTTTCCTTGGGATTGGGCTGCACATAGGTCACCAGTGCAATCATGCCGCCATAGACCAGGCCGGCGAGAAACAGCAGAATGATGATCAGGCGGATGAGCGTGGGCATGGCGATCCGGCGGTTGAACTCTTTGCGTAAAATTGCCTGCAAATGGTTTCCATCTGGTAGGCATAGTCCAGTTTGGCAATTTTGCCTCCTCGAAATGCGGGAAGCGCCCGCATGTTCTTGACAGGCAGGGTCGAGACGGCTTGATAGCGCGCAAACAAGACTTGGAGCCCCAATTGAGCCGACCCGATCCGGCAAAGCGGCAGGCCCGCGCCGAGGAACTTGCCGCCTTGCTGGCCGGCAGGCCGATCGTGCTTGTCGGCATGATGGGGGCGGGCAAGACGACTGTGGGACGGCGGCTGGCGGCCAAGCTCAATCGGCTGTTTCTCGATAGCGACGAAGAGATCGAAAAAGCCGCGCAGATGAGCATTCCCGAAATCTTCGAGCAGCGCGGCGAGCCCGAATTCCGCGCCGGGGAAACCAGGGTTATTGCCCGGGTGCTCAAGGATCCGGACATTGTCCTGGCGACGGGTGGCGGCGCTTTTGTCAGCGAGGAAACGCGGGCCTTGGTCAATGCCGAGGCCATCTCGGTGTGGCTCAAGGCGGAGGCCGATATCCTGTTCGAGCGGGTATCGCGGCGCTCCAATCGGCCCCTGCTCAAGACGGCCAATCCGCGCCAGACGCTCGAAAAATTGATCGCCGAACGCTATCCCATCTATGCCGATGCACATGTGACCGTGCTGTCGCGCGATGTGCCGCAGGATGTGGTGGCCGCCGATGTGATCGAGGCCGTGCTGGCCCATCTCAAGAATTAGGACTGTTTCGCTCATGGCCGATATCGCCCACAAGGTTCACGTTGCACTGGGCGAGCGCGCCTATGACATTCTGATCGGCGACCGGTTGATCGATGAGGCCGGGGCGATCCTGGCTGAGCGCTTTCCCGGCAGGCGCTTTGGCATCATCACCGATGAAAACGTGGCCAAGGCGCAATTGCCCCGGCTGATCGCGTCCATGGATGCAGCGGGGCTGGGCCATAGCGAAATCGTGCTGCCGGCGGGGGAAAGCACCAAGGGCTGGCCCGGGCTGCAGGCGGCGGTCGAGGGCATATTGGCGGCGCGGCTGGAGCGGGGCGATCTGGTGATCGCGCTGGGCGGTGGGGTAATTGGGGATCTGGCCGGCTTTGCCGCTTCGATTGCGCGGCGCGGCATGGACTTCGTGCAGATGCCAACGTCGCTATTGGCGCAGGTCGATAGCTCGGTGGGTGGCAAGACGGGGATCAATTCGCCGCATGGCAAGAATTTGATCGGGGCTTTCCATCAGCCCCGGCTGGTGCTGGCCGATTTGTCGACACTCGACACTTTAGCGCCCCGCCAATTTGCATCCGGCTATGCCGAAGTGGTCAAATATGGGCTGATCGACGACGAGGATTTCTTCTTCTGGCTCGAGGAAAAGCGCGAAGAAATCTTTGCGGGCGGGCCGGCGCGGGGCGAGGCGATTGCCCGCTGCTGCGCGCATAAGGCGCGGGTGGTGATCGAAGACGAAAAGGAATTGGGCGTCCGCGCGCTGCTCAATCTGGGGCATACTTTCGGGCACGCGCTGGAAAAGGATACCGGCTATTCCGACCGCCTGCTGCATGGCGAGGGGGTCAGTATCGGCATGGTGCTGGCGCATGGGTTTTCCGCCAGACTGGGCCTCGCGCCAAGCCAGGACACCGGGCGGATTGCCGCGCATTTGAAAAATGCGGGCCTGCCAACCATATTGAGTGATATCGAGGGCGGGCTCGGCTCCACCGAGACATTGATGGCAGCCATTGCGCAGGACAAGAAGGTCTCGCGCGGCGCGCTGACCTTCATTCTGACGCGCGGCATCGGCAAGGCGTTCATCGAAAAGGGTGTTGCGCCGGAGGCGGTGTCGGCATTTCTGGATGAGATGCGCAGATAGAAGCCCATCCCGGCTCATAATGCTGTATCTTGCGGCCCCGACCTTGTGGCTAGAACGGTCCTTCGGCGGGCAGAACGTCGATGGCCAGGGCGTGCACCGGGCCCTTGAGTTCGGTTTCGAGCGCGTCCATGACCGCGCGGTGTTGCGCGATGCGGCTTAGACCGTCAAAATGACGGGTCGCGATTCTGACACGAAAATGGGTTTCACCACCCTCGCGCCACCCGGCGTGACCATGATGCTGGCTCGACTCGTCGATCACATCGAGGAAAGCGGGGGCAAATTTAGCGGTGAGCTTGGCTATGATGGTCTGTCTGGCGGACATCGTGGCAGGTTCCTTTGGTCTATTGGCAAGTAACTAGGCGAGAATGAAACTGCAATCCAAGCTGTTCGATAACATTCGCATCAGGCCGCGCCGGGAAGAGAAACCTGCGCCGGTGGAGCAGATCTGCGACTGGGAAGGCTGTGACCGGCCCGGTACGCACAAGGCACCAAAGGGGCATCGCAGCGAGGGGCAGTATCATCATTTCTGCCTCGAGCATGTGCGCCACTATAATACCGCCTTCAATTTCTTCGCCGGCATGGAGAAGGACGAGTTGGAAGAGGCGCTGCATGCGCCACCCAAGGCCGACACTCGCAAGAGTTTTGCCACGGGTCAGGCGGGCGCGCGGCCGGCCAGCACGGCGGGCCTGCGGCCCGGCGACAAATATGGCGATCCGTTCGGCGTGTTCGCGCGCTACCGGCACCGGCAGGCGCAGACGCCGGCGTCCGAACGCGTCAAGCCGCTGCATGAGCCGGACCGGCGGGCGCTCGAAACGCTGGGCATTATGGGTCATGCCAAATCGGACGAGATCAAGCGGGCCTACAAGACCCTGGTCAAGATCCACCATCCCGATGCCAATGGCGGTGATAAATCTTCTGAAGACCGGTTGCGCACGATCATCGCGGCCTATTCGCATCTTAAAAAGGCAGGCTTTGTCGCGAAGTAATCTGCGAGGCAGGGGTGAGCAATCCACGGCTACCCCCCTTGTCACATTGCTGCTATAGAGCGCCCGTCTTTTCGTTCTCCCGCCTCGATTTTCTCTCCTTTCTGCAAGAGCCCTCCAATGAGTGAATTCAGCAATCTGCCCGACACCGACTACAAGGCCCGGGACCTGTTCGGGATCGACACCGACATGGTGGTCAAGGGCTATGCCGAACGCACCAGCCATGTGCCCCCGATCGATCCGGATTACCTGTTCGACCGCAACACGACTCTGGCGATCCTGGCCGGCTTTGCGTTCAACCGCCGCGTCATGGTGCAGGGCTATCACGGCACGGGTAAATCGACCCATATCGAGCAGGTCGCTGCGCGGCTGAACTGGCCGCTGGTGCGTGTCAATCTCGATAGCCACGTGTCGCGTATCGATCTCGTCGGTAAGGACGCGATCGTGCTCAAGGATGGCAAGCAGATCACCGAATTCCGCGATGGCATCCTGCCATGGGCGGTGCAGAACAATGTCGCACTGGTGTTCGACGAATATGATGCGGGCCGTCCCGACGTGATGTTCGTGATTCAGCGCGTGCTGGAAGTGGCGGGTCGGCTGACCCTGCTCGACCAGAACCGCGTGATCGTGCCCCATCCGGCGTTCCGCCTGTTCTCGACCACCAATACGATTGGTCTGGGCGATACGTCTGGGCTCTATCACGGCACCCAGCAGATCAACCAGGGTCAGATGGACCGCTGGAGCCTGGTGACGACGCTCAATTACCTGCCGCATGACAAGGAAGTCGGCATCGTCCTGGCCAAGAACAAGGCTTATGGCGAGACCGAAAAGGGCAAGAAGCTCGTGTCCAACATGGTGCGGCTGGCCGATTTGACGCGCCAGGCGTTCATCAATGGGGACCTGTCCACCGTGATGAGCCCGCGTACCGTGATCACCTGGGCCGAGAATGCGCAGATTTTCGGCGGCGATATCGGCTTCTCGTTCCGGCTGACCTTCCTCAACAAATGCGACGAGCTCGAGCGCCCCGTGGTGGCTGAGTTCTATCAGCGCGTCTTCGGGGAAGACCTGCCCGAGTCGTCCGCCAATCTGGCGGTGACCGCCTAGCATCCACCGGGTCATCCCGCGAAAGCGGGGACCTCCGTTTGGTTTTGCTTCAGCAAACAGAGGTTCCCGCTTTCGCGGGAATGACACCGTGAAAAAGGAGCCGAGGCGCTTCCGCACCGGATGGCACGATGGCCCAGAATATCTATGACGACGCCAAATTTTTCGAGGGTTACAGCCAGTTCCCGCGTTCGCGCCAGGGACTGGCTGGGGCTCCCGAATGGGCGTCGCTTCGGGGCATGTTGCCGGATCTGACGGGCCGCCATGTGCTTGATCTGGGATCGGGCTTTGGCGCCTTTTGCCGCTTTGCGGTGGAGGCGGGCGCCGCCGAGGTGGTAGGTGTCGATCTCTCCGAAAAGATGATCGCCAGCGCCAAAGAACGCGGGCCGGGCCTGCCGATCCGCTATGAGCAGGCCGACCTTGAGACCTATGTGCCCCAGACCGGCGCCTACGATCTCGTCTTCTCCTCGCTGGCCGTGCATTACCTCGGCGACTTCGATGCCTTTGCGCGCAAGGTGAGCGACGCACTGGTGCCGGGTGGCGCCTTCGTCTTTTCGATGGAGCATCCGATTTTTGCGGCGCGGGGCGAGCCGGAATGGCTCGAGTCCGGTGGCAAGCGGGTGTTTGCGCTGAGCGATTATGCGCGCGAAGGCGAGCGGGTGACCAATTGGGTGGTCGAGGGCATCGTCAAATACCACCGCAAGATGTCGACCATGGTCACTGCATTGCTGGTGGCGGGCTTTGTCATCGACGCCATGGATGAATGGTCGCCCAGCGCGGATGATCTCAAGGCCATGCCCGGCCTTGCCGACGAAATAATACGGCCCATGCTGCTGCTGATGGCAGCACACAAGCCAGATCAAGAACACTAAGCCGGACCGAACCTCATGGCACAGCCTCCTCGCAGCAAAGCCAATAGACCCGACCAGACCCAGGTCTTCAAATCGGCCATGGGTGCGACCGTGCGAGCCATTGGTGGCAAGGCGGATCTGGAGGTGACCTTCACCTCCGACCGGCCGCTGCTGACCTCGGACAAGGCCCGGCTCGCCAATCTGCCGCGCCTGCCGACCCGCCGCGATGTGGCCATTGCCCGCGGGCAAGGCGACGCCATGGCGATGCGGCTGGCCAGCCATGATCCGGAAACCCACCGCAAGCGCAGCCCCGTGGACCCCATGGCGCGGGCGGCATTCGATGCGCTGGAACAGGCGCGCGTCGAGGCTTTGGGCTGCGTGCGCATGCCGGGCATGGTGGGCAATATCGGGGAAATGCTGGAAGACCGGCTGTTCCGCGCCAATTTTGCCGAGGTCGATGACAAGGGCGATGCGCCGATCGCCGAAGCGCTCGGGCTGTTGCTGCGCGAGAAGCTGGCCGGCGTGCCGGTGCCGCCTTCGGGGCATGCGCTGGTCGATCTGTGGCGCAAGGAAATCGAGGACAAGGGCGGCAAGTCGCTCGACGATCTGTTGACGCGCTATGAGAACCAGGACGAGTTTTCCAAGGCCGCCAAGGCGCTGCTACGCGACCTCAACCTCGTGCCCGAAAGCGAGCTGGACGATCCGGACGCTTCCGACGAGGAGAGCGACGACAATCAGGAGCCCGATGCCGGGGACAGCTCGGACAAGGCGCCGGAGCAGGGCGAGGGCGAAAACGAAAGCTCGGATGCCGATCAGGACCAGCAGGCCGGCGAGTCGGAAGAAACCGGCGACGTCGAAGGCATGGAATCGGACATGGCCGATACCGATGAGGACGCGGCCGCCGAAGCGGGCGAAGACGCGCCCATGCCCCCGCCCGCCAAGGATGGCGGGGAGCGCCTGTCCAATCAGTTTCAGTACAAGGTGTTCACCACCAAATTCGACGAGATCGTCAAGGCGGCCGAATTGTGCCCGCCGGACGAGCTGGATCAATTGCGGGCGCTGCTCGACAAGCAGCTGGAAAACCTGGCGGGTGCGGTGGCGCGCCTGGCCAATAAGCTGCAGCGGCGTTTGATGGCCAAGCAGAACCGCAGCTGGCAGTTCGATCTGGAAGAGGGGCTGCTGGACACGGCGCGGTTGACCCGCGTGGTGACCGATCCGATGCAGGCTTTGAGCTTCAAGGTCGAGAACGATACCGATTTCCGCGACACGATCGTGACGCTGCTGATCGACAATTCGGGCTCAATGCGCGGGCGGCCGATCACCATTGCGGCGATTTGTGGCGATATCCTTGCCCGCACGCTGGAGCGCTGCGGCGTCAAGGTCGAGATCCTGGGCTTTACCACCCGCGCCTGGAAGGGTGGCAAGAGCCGCGAGGCGTGGCTCGAAGCCAATCGCCCGGCCAATCCGGGGCGTGTCAACGACGTGCGCCACATCATCTACAAGGCAGCGGACGAGCCGTGGCGGCATGCACGGCGAAATCTTGGCCTCATGATGCGCGAAGGCCTGCTCAAGGAGAATATCGATGGCGAGGCGCTCGAATGGGCGCGCAAGCGGCTGATGGCGCGGCCGGAAGCCCGCCGCATCCTGATGGTGATTTCCGACGGCGCGCCGGTCGATGACTCGACGCAATCGGTCAATGCCGGCAATTATCTGGAAGCCCATTTGCGCCAGGTGATCGAGGATATCGAAACGCGCTCCCCCATCCAACTGGTGGCCGTGGGTATCGGGCATGACGTGACCCGCTATTACCGCCGGGCGGTGACGCTGCTCGATGCCGAGGAACTTGCCGGGGCGCTGACGGATGAGCTGGCGGCGCTGTTCGATGAAGAGCCTCCGGCCCAATCGCGCCGGCGCGGCCGCGGATGAGACTGATTGCTGCTGCCGGGATCATGGCGCTGCTGGCGGGCGTACAGCCCGCCGCAGCCGCCGAGGTAACCGTCAGCGCCGTCCAGATCACCCGCTTCAAGGATAGCGCCCTCGATCAGCCTGTGGACAAGCTGATCTGGCGGGGCGGTATCGCCATGGTCAGCCAGGAGGATACTTTCGGGGGCCTGTCGGGGCTGACTTTCACCGGGGCGGATCACCGCGCGGTGTTTGTCAGCGATCGCGGCAATTTCGTCTCCGGGCAATTGGCCTATGATGACGCGAACCGGCTGTTCGGCTTTATCGGCGTCACCATCGATCCCATGCGCAATTCCAAGGGTGATTTGTTGCCCCGGCAATATGCACGGGATGCCGAGTCAGTGGATACCGTTTATCGCGACGGGCTACCGGTGGCGGTGCGGGTGGGGTTCGAGAATTTGACGCGGGTGGCCGATTTTGCGCTGAGCAATGGCGTGCCCGGTGGCGCCGCGCGCGAGGTGGCGATTCCTGATTGGCTCAGCCAATTGCGCACCAATAGCACACTGGAATCGGTGTGCGTGGCGCCGGCCGGCTCCCCGATTGCCGGTTCGACGCTGTTGCTCGCCGAGGGAGCCTTCGATGCGGACGGCAATCATCGCGGGTGGCTGTTGGGGCAGAGTGACAAGGGGCCGGTGAGCTATCGTTCGAGCGCGGCGACCGACCCTACCGAATGCGCCTTCCTGCCCAATGGGGACCTGCTGGTGCTCGAACGCGGCGTGTCGTTCCTGAGCTTTTCCATGGCCCTGCGTCGCGTGCCGGCCGCCGAAGTGCGAGCCGGCAATGTGATGGCGGGCGAAGTGCTGCTGTCGGCCGGCGGCGGGGAGGTCGACAATATGGAGTCGATGGCGGTTTATACGGCGGCCGATGGCGAAACGCGGGTTGTTATTGGCTCGGATAATAATTTCAATGATTGGCAGCGGAGCCTGCTGCTGGAGTTTGGGCTGCCTGAGGCGCCGATACAGCGGTGATGCCGGCCTGCAAGCCGCAGCTTTCTGCGCTTCCGGTGCTCACGTACCGATGTACGCTCCGCTCCGGTTCTCGAAAGCTACGCCTTTCGGCTCGGCCTGACCGCCGTCTCGGCACCTCAGTGCCCTCCACCAGATCAGGTATAGTCGTCAGGCCCGCGCGCCCAGCGGCGGCAGGGGCATGATCCGGCCCATCAGGGCGCGGTAAGGGGCCAGCAGCAGCAGCGCGGCGAGGAACTTTACCAGGAAATCGCCGGAGGCCAGGGAAATCCAGAGCGGGACTTCGGGGCCAACGCCTAGCCAGGGGGCGGGGAAGGCCAGCGAGCCATCCGCAAGACCGAACAGCAGGTCGATGCCGACGAGCGCCGGGGCGAAGGCGACCGTGAAGAAAATCGCCGTATCGATCAGCGAACCGAACAGCGAGCCGGCCAGCGGCGGCAGGAACCAGGCCTTGGCCGCGCGCAGCCGCGAGAAGACAGCGATATCGAGCAATTGGCCGGTGAGGAAAGCCGCAGCAGAGGCGAGGGCAATGCGCTGGGTGGTCGCCGGACCGCCTTCGGCATTCCAGGGCAGGGGACGATAGCTGAGATAGAATGAGAGCCCCAGGCCTACCAGAAAGCCCACCAGAACGACGAGCCGTGCATTGCGCGGGCCGTCATAGCGGTTTGTGAGGTCGGTGACGAGGAATGCAAAGGGAAAGGTAAAGGCGCCCCAGGTCAACAGATCGGCCAGGTTGACCGAACCAAGCTGGACCTGCAGCGGAAACAGCACCAGAATATTGGACGCGGCGACGACCACGACCATGGCGGCAACGGCCGCCACGAAACGAGCAAGCATCAGAATGCACCTCAATGTAACCGCGGCCCGGCAGCAGACCGGCGCGGATGTTCGTCTTGGCCATCATAGCGCAAAACAAAACCGCGTGGACACGTCATCCACGCGGCTAATTCTTATAGGCCGGCCGTTTCGCTCAGGCAGCAGCGAGAGCGGCGCGGACTTCCTTTTTGATGCCCTGGGCCAGGGTCGACAGGGTCGCGTCGTCCTGCTTGAGCAGGAAGGCGTCAAGACCACCGCGGTGCTCGACGGTGCGCAGGGCCGCAGCCGAGATGCGCAGCTTGACCGGACGGTTCAGCGCGTCCGAAATCAACGTTACGTTGAGCAGGTTGGGGAGAAAGCGGCGGCGGGTGCGGTTGAGCGCGTGGGACACGTTGTTCCCGGTCATTACGCCCTTGCCAGTCAGTTCACAGCGACGTGCCATTTGGAGATATCCTAATTTGTGTAAAGGTCCTACGTGGCGGCTCAATACCGCGACGGGCCTCGATTGTTGTGAAATCTTGGCCGCTCTTTAGAGAAAAGGGGGGGGCGCGTCAAGAAGACAGCGCCCGCAAACGCCCGTGATTGCCTTGCATGGGCCACAAGGGCACGGCAATTTCATCATTAATAGTGATTCGCTGCGGCGTCCGGGCCTGCCTGCTCGCCCCAAAGTGTTGAGACGACGCGCCCGTGACCTATTTCCGTTCCGCCTTCGCCGCAATGGCCCTTATGGCCGCGACGCCCGCTCTTGCCCAACAGGTGGATGCCCGCGCCAGCTATGTGCTGACCCTGGGCGGCATCAATATCGCCATGATGGATGTCGAGCTCAGCGACAATGGCTCGCGCTATGCGCTTGATCTTTCCGCCAATGTAGCGGGGATGGGCGCCGTGGTGGCCAGCGGCACGGCCAGCGCCCATGCCTCGGGCAGTTCGGCCAATGGGCTGGTGTCGCAAAGCTTTAATCTCAAGACCCGAGCCAATGGCGAAGCCTTTGGCGTAGATGTGACCTTTGCCGGCGGCGAGGTCAGCGCCTTCAAGGTCGAGCCGCCGATCACCGATACCTATGACCGGGTGCCGCTGGAACGCCGGCATCTGACGGGCGTCGGCGACTTCCTCTCGGCCTTCGTCGTCAAGGGCGGAACGCTCGACAAGGGGCTGTGCCAGCGCAAGCTCAATATCTTTACCGGGGTCGAGCGCTTCAACATCGCCATGAGCTATGCCGGGGAAGACGAGGCCACCTCGCCGCGCACGGGCTATCAGGGGCCGGTCGTGGTCTGCAGTCTCGATTACCAGCCGATCTCGGGACATTTCACCGAGTCCGAAATCACCAACTATCTCGCTGACAAGAGCCGCATCCTGATGTGGTATGCGCCGCTGGGTGAGACGGGCTATTTCGTGCCCTATCGCGTGCTGCTGGGCACCAATATGGGGGATCTATCCATGGTGCTGACCAGTATGAAGCCCTGAGGCGTCGTCCCGTTTCGATACGGTCAACGGGTTTTTTGCCAAGATCGCGGCCCGACACTGGGCATTTTTGGGGGCTGCGCTGTTAAGTCAGTGCGGCCCTCGTGCTTTTTGCGATTAGCGTTTCGTTCAGACCTGGCCGAAAACGAGCAATCTTCATGCTTTGGTGATGGAGTTGAACGGCTTTGGCGGGGAGCGGGCGGGTTTTTGGCGATGGCGTCGCCGGCTAGTGGACGAGCGATGTGGCGGGCCACCAGATGTGGTGGAGAACAAAGCCGCATTGGTTGATTCTCTGCCGTTTCTTCCCGGTTCGTTCCGGGTTTGGTTCAGAGGTGAACGGGCAGGGGCGTGATGGCGCGGAATTGTGCCGTTTCGGGACGGGAGGATGCCCGAGTGACCAAGCCAGCCACGACGTCATTCCGGCGCAGGCCGGAATCCATGCTGAAGACCATCCCGGCGCTGGATGTATGCGGATCGCCACGGACGTGGATTCCGGCCTGCGCCGGAATGACACGGTGGGTGGGATGGCATTGTGGAAGGGGACGAATTTGCCCTTGTCCCCGGATGGGACGGTCAATGGGGAATATCCTCAATCTTACCGCTGAGGCCCGCAGAGATGGGGCGGCGAAATCTCTACGGGGCAAAAAACTGAGAACCCACGCGATTTACCTTTGCTTCATGGATCGCGAAAAATCGCGGATTTTCATGGTTTGGTAGCGGAGTTGAACGGGAAAGTTCCGTTGGCGGCCAAACCCTGGTTGCCGCATTCGCGTCTGGTGGGGCGGGGTGCCGCGACCTACTACCAGTGGTGGAGAACAAAACGGGATTCAGTGAGTCGCGCCGATTCGGTTCTGTTTCGTTCCCCGGCTGTTCCTGCCATTAAGCCGGATGACATTTCCGTCGCATTGAGTGTGCATTTGTGGGACAGGCCGCTGGGGGCTCGTAACCGGACAGAACTGCCCCTACATTGGCGGCGATGACTTTTACACCCTACCAATCGGTCAAGGCGATTCTTGGCCCGACCAATACCGGCAAGACCTATTTCGCCATCGAGCGAATGCTGGCCCATCCGAGCGGGATGATCGGGCTGCCGCTGCGTTTGCTGGCGCGCGAGGTCTATACGCGGGTGGTCGAGCGGGTCGGCGAGCAGGCCGTGGCTTTGGTGACCGGGGAAGAGCGAATCGTGCCGGCGCGGCCGCGCTATTGGGTGTGCACGGTCGAGGCCATGCCGATGGATATCCATGTCGATTGCGTGGCGATCGACGAAATCCAGACGGCGATCGATTTTGACCGCGGACATGTATTTACCGACCGCATATTGAATGCGCGGGGCCGCCAGGAAACCCTGTTGCTGGGCGCGGCGACCATGGCGCCGGTGATCCGAAAACTCCTGCCCAATGCCGATATCGTGGATCGGCCGCGCTTTTCCCAGCTCACCTATGCAGGGTCCAAGAAGATTTCGCGCCAGCCGACGCGCTCAGCCATCGTCGCCTTCTCGGCGCGGCAGGTCTATGCCATTGCCGAACTGATCCGGCGCGAGCGGGGCGGGGCGGCGGTAGTGATGGGCGCGCTCAGCCCCCGCACGCGCAATGCGCAGGTCGAGCTTTATCAGAATGGCGACGTGGATTTCCTGGTGGCGACCGATGCGATCGGCATGGGGCTGAACCTCGATATCCACCATGTCGCCTTTGCCGACGACACCAAATTCGATGGCCATCAGAGCCGGCCGCTAACTGCGGCAGAATTGGGGCAGATTGCCGGCCGGGCGGGTCGTCACGCGCGCAATGGCACGTTCGGGGTGACCGGGGGCACCGAGGGATTCGAGGAAGAAATGGTCGTGGCGCTCGAAACCCACGATTTCGAACCCGTCAAAGTGCTGCAATGGCGCAACAATAGGCTAGATTATTCATCCATCCCCGCACTGCTCGACAGCCTCGAACAGAGCCCGGAAAACCGCAGTTTGACGCGGGTTCCGGTGGCCACGGACCAGCGGGCGCTCGAATTTGTAGCGCGCAACGAGGCCGGCAAGCTGGCGCGCGGTCTGGACGGGGCTCGGCTGTTGTGGGAATGCTGCCAAATCCCTGATTATCAGGGGATTTCGCCGGCCAATCACGGGGAAATCGTCACCCGAATTTACTCGGATTTGAAACGAAATGGAACGGTCGACCAGGACTGGATTGCCGAGCAGGTTCGCTTTTGCGACAATGCCAGTGGGGACATCGATACGCTCAGCAATCGGATCAAGCAAATCCGCACCTGGACGTTTGTCGCCAATCGGAAAAACTGGCTTGCAGACCCTTCACATTGGCGCGAAAAGACCCGAGACATTGAAGACCGCCTGAGCGATGCCCTGCATGAAAGGCTCACTCAGCGGTTCGTCGACCGGCGCACGAGCGTCTTGCTTCGCCACCTGAAAGACAAACGTATGGCATCTCCCGAGATCAATGAGCGTGGCGAAGTACGGCTGGAAGGCCATCTGATCGGCACACTCGAAGGCTTCCGCTTTACCCTTTCCCGCAATGACGGGGACGTCGATACCAAGGGCTTGCGGGCGGCGGCCGATCACGTGGTGGCGCCCGAAATCCACAATCGGGCCGACCGGCTGGCCGGGGCGCCGAACGAGGAATTCGTGCTGGCGACCGATGGCAAGCTGCGCTGGAAGGGCGATGTCGTCGCCGAGCTGATCGAGGGCGATGCGCTCTATCGCCCGCGCATCCTGATTCTGGCCGATGAGACGCTGACCGGGGTGGACCTGGAGCGCGTGCAGGACCGGTTGAGCCTGTGGCTGCGCCATCACATCAATACCGTGCTCGAAAGCGTCATGTCGCTGGAAGCGCCGGCCGATATCGAAGGCGCGGCACGGGGTATTGCCTTCCAGCTTTATGAGCATCTGGGGCTGTTGCCGCGGGCGCAAGTGGCCGACGAGGTCAAGGCGCTCGACCAGGATGTGCGCGGCAAGATGCGCAAACTGGGCATCAAGTTCGGCGCCTACCACATCTTCCTGCCGCTGGCGCTCAAGCCCGCGCCGCGCGAACTGGCGCTGATTCTATTTGCGCTGAAGCATGGCGGCATCCGCCAACCGGGCGTCACCGACATTCCCCATATCGTGCTCTCGGGCCGCACCTCGTTCCTGGTCGATCCCGAGGTCGATACCAGGCTTTATGAGGTCGCCGGCTTCAAGGTGGCCGGCAAGCGGGCCGTGCGCGTCGATATTCTGGAACGGCTGGCCGATATCATCCGGCCGCTGATTGCGCTCGATCCGACCCGTCATCAGGGCGATGTGCCGGTGGGGGCCGCCGAGGGCAACGGGTTCCGCGTGACCGTCGAGATGACGTCGCTGCTGGGGTGTTCGGGCGAGGATTTCGCCTCGATCCTGAGCTCGCTCGGCTATCGCGTCAAGCGCACGCCCAAGGTCGCGGCGCCCGTGGCCGCTGAAGCCAGTGCGGAGGCATCGGCGCTGGAAGAGGTGCTGTCAGAGAATCCCGCATCGGTCGATGCTGTTGCCGAAGCGCCGCTGGAGGCCGTCGCGGCCGAGGCGGAAGTGGCTCCCGTGGCGCTTGAAGCCGACATTCCGGCGACGGCCATCGTTGAATCCGAGCCGGCTGTGGTTGCAGATGCGACCCCTGCCGAGCCCGAATTCGATGAAATCTGGTTCCCCGGCGGCAAGCGGCCCGAGACCAAGCGGCATGAGCATCGCCGCCGTCCCGAGGGCGAGAATCGGCAGCAGCGGCCGGCGGCCAAGCGCCGTCCCGAGGGCGAAGTGCAGGACCTGAGCAAGGCCCAGCATCTCAATCCCAAGCCGAAATTCGAGCCGCGCGGGCGCAATGACAATCGTAAGTTCGACAAGCCCCGCGACGAGCGGCCTAAATTCGACAAGCCGCGGCCCGAGCAGCGCGAGGCCAAGTTCGATCCGGACAGCCCCTTCGCCAAGCTGGCGGCCTTGCGCAACAAGAGTGCGGAGTAGCGATTGACAGGAACCAGTGCGACACCCGTCCGCAAGGAACGGCTCGACAAGTTCCTGTTTTTCTCGCGCGCCCTCAAATCGCGCACACTGGCGCAAAAGGTCATCGAGACCGGCGCCATCCGCGTCAATTCCGAACGGACCGATAAAAGCGATTACAAGGTTGGCGCGGGCGACGTGCTGACCATGGCGATCCATGGCCGCATCGTGGTCTGGAAAATCCTCGATGCCGGCGTGCGGCGGGGACCGGCCAGCGAGGCGATGACGCTCTACGAAGACCTGTCGCCACCCATTTTGCCCAAGGCCGAGCGCTCGCCCTATGAAGCGGCGATTGCGCCGCGCGACGAGGGGGCCGGGCGGCCGACCAAGAAACAGCGGCGCGATACGGACCGGCTCAAGGATGGGGAGGCATAAGATGTCGTTCGGCGACATTCCCACCCTCACTACCGAGCGGCTGGTGCTGCGCGCGCCGGTGCTGGACGACTTTGCTGATTATGCAAAATTTCTGGGCTCGCCGCGGTCGCGCTATATGGGTGGGCCCTTCGACACCAGGGCGCCTGGCTCACATTCTGCCACGATATTGCCTGCTGGGACCTGTTCGGGCATGGAGCGTTGATGATTGATCTGCGGGAAACAGGCGAGTGTGTCGGGCAGGTGGGGATCAATCACGGTCCGCTATTCCCTGAAAAGGAACTGGGTTGGCTCGTCTATGGCACCCATGAAGGCCATGGCTATGCGTTGGAAGCCGCTCGCGCCGTACGGGGCTGGGCCTTCGCCGTGCTGAAGCTGCCGACGCTGGTGAGCTATGTCGATCAGGATAATGCGCGGTCGAGGGCGTTGGCCGAAAAGCTGGGCGCCCGGCTCGATCCGGATGCGCCACGGCAGGACAAGGAGGATCTGGTCTATCGCCATGTGGCAGGGTGACTGGGCCGGCGCGGGAAAATTTGCTGGCCATTGCCGGATGCGGGCCAAACCCTGCCCCCGCACGATCTTGCAGGGAAAGCCAAAAGGGTTTAGCACCGCAGCCGTTGAGACCATCCGGCCCCGTCCCTCCCGGCGCCGGACCATCGTTCGGGACTGCCCAATAGATGACCTATATCGTCACCGATAATTGCATTGCCTGCAAATATACCGATTGCGTCGAAGTGTGTCCGGTGGACTGTTTCTACGAAGGCGAGAATATGCTGGTCATCCATCCGGACGAGTGCATCGATTGCGGCGTGTGCGAGCCTGAATGCCCGGCCGAAGCGATCAAGCCCGATACCGAAAGCGGGCTGGACGAATGGCTGGCGCTCAATACCAAATTTGCCTCGATGTGGCCCAACCTGACCGAACGGCGCGATCCGCTGCCCCAGGCCAAGGAAAAGGACGGCGAAGACGGTAAGCTGGCGAAGTACTTCTCAGAGGCGCCCGGCGAAGGCGACTGACGAATAGGCGGACGGGCTGGATGAGCGATAACCCACGGTGTCATTCCCGCGAAAGCGGGAACCTCCGTTTAGGCGCTCGGCAAAGCGAACAGAGGTTCCCGCTTTCGCGGGAATGACATCGTGGATAGGTTTGTTAGTGCAGATGCGCTCGCGGCGCCATATCCCGGTCACATTGACCGCCGTCCCGCGGCGGCATGAATCCGTCATTGATTCGTAGTTTTTGATTTTGCTGAAATTTTGTGCTATGGTCTCACTATATGCAGTTGAGCCCGTCACCAACCCGTGCCTGATGGCACGATTTTTTTGACCGACATTGGTGTGTTGCCTGGCCTCCGGGGAAAGCGGACCTGGAAAGCCATGGGGTTTTTGCTGCGCGCAGCGCCCACGATTTGGGCGTTTATGAGTTTGGAGTGGACGATCCTTCCCGCAGGGAATTGTCCATTTGGGGCGTCAACAAGGAGTTCCAAGACTATGGTAGCCAAGAAGGTACAGACACGGCTGGGTTTCAAGACGGGCGAGTATGTTGTCTATCCGGCGCATGGCGTCGGCGTGATCGTCTCGATCGAGGAACAAGAAGTCGCCGGCCTGACCCTTGAGTTGTTCGTCATCAGTTTCGAGCAGGACAAGCTGACCCTTCGCGTGCCCGTCGCCAAGATCAAATCCGTCGGTATGCGCAAGCTTGCCGAAGAGGACATGGTCACCCAGGCGCTGACCACCGTGACCGGTCGTGCACGCGTCAAGCGGACCATGTGGTCGCGCCGCGCTCAGGAATATGAAGCCAAGATCAATTCGGGCGATCTGATCGCCATCTCCGAAGTCGTGCGCGATCTCTATCGCTCCGAAGAGCAGCCCGAGCAGTCCTATTCGGAACGCCAGCTGTTCGAGCAGGCCATGGACCGTATGAGCCGCGAAATCGGCGCGGTCAATCGCCTGACGCTGACCGAGGCCGTGCAACTGATCGAAAAGAACTTGGCCAAGTCGCCCAAGCGCACCAAGGCCGACGCCGCCGAAAGCGACGAGGAAGCCGCCGCCTGAGTGGGTGGATACAAGAATACGGAAAGGCCGGTGGAAACACCGGCCTTTTTGGTTTTTGGCCTTTGGTAGCGGAGGGAACCATGGAGCTGGAGGAGCAGCAGGTTGCGGCGGCGCTGGCCGGGCTCGAGCTGGGGTCGGTCGTCGCGATCACGGCGATGAGCGGCGGCAATACGCCGGTCTTCAGGATTGATCTGTCGAGCGGCTCTGCGGTGGTTTTGAAGGTCTATGCCGAAGGTGTTCACAGTTCCGCTGGCAAGGATGCTTTTGCTGCGGCCCAGTTGCGCGATAGAGGGCTACCCCTGGCGCAGCACCTGCTGGTGGATGAGAGCAGAACAAAGCTGCCATTCGATTTTGTGGTCACCAACTATCTGCCGGGCGTTACCGCGGGCGCGCTCAAGGATCATCCCGATATTGCCGGTCTCTATCGGCAGACCGGCGCATTGTTGCGATCCCTACATGAGATCAAGATGCCGGCCTATGGCGCCTTTGGCGCAGAAGGCATTGTCGATCCTCTTGCGTCCAACGAGGCCTCCTTGCGCAAAAGGATTGCGCATTCGTTGGAGTGGTTTGTCGCCATGGGCGGGGAACCGGCGCTTGGCAAGCGCCTGCGAGACATCGCCGAGGCGCGCTTTACTTCCATCGTTCCGTTTAGCAAGGGCGCTGTCTTTGCCCATGATGACCTGCACCCCAACAATGTGCTGGGCGTGGAGGATGCCAGCGGTAAGCTGGTGTTGAGCGGCTTGATCGATTTTGGCAATGCGCGGGCGGCTGATGCAGTGTTCGATCTGGCCAAGTGCCTGTTCTGCTCCGAGCATGATGCGCCCGGCAGCACGCCTGAGATATTGGCGGGCTATGGCAGGATAGACCACCCCGACCCTGCGGGAGCGCTCTGGTATTATACGATGCTGCATCGCGTGACGATGTGGTGCTGGCTGCGCCGCATCGGCGTCATTCCCGCGGCCGACACGCCCAGCGAATTGATCGATGACTTGCGGACGATGGTGTAGCGCGCGATTACCCCTTGAGCACGTCGCCAAGCCGACTGGTGGCACTACCGGGCTTGAGGGGCTTTTGTTGGTTTTCGTGTGGGGCCCAGCCGGACAGCCAAATGATATCGAGGGTGGAGCGGATACGGCCATCAGGGTCGGCGTCGCGCTCGGCATAGGCGCTGGCTGCGGCAGCGAGCAGAGTGGGCGTGGCGAGGCGCCGGGGGCGGTCGGCCAGGGGATTGGCGGCGCCGAGGGATTTGAGCTCGGTCATCAGCGCGAAGGGATTGGCATAGCGCACGATGTGGGTTTCGACGTCGGCGACCGGCAAAGCCAGCCCGGCGCGCTGCAGCAGGCCGCCCGCATCGCGCACCTGGATCATCGGCGCCACTCGGGCCGAGGCGCCGCCGGTGACCAGACTATCGGCGGCGAGGAAGGCTTCGCGCAATTCGGTGAGGGTATCGCCGCCCAAAGCGGCAATGGTCAGCAGGCCATCGGGCGCCAGAATGGCGCGCAGGCGGGCGATATAGCCGGGCACATCGTTGACAGCCTGCAGATGGAGCAGGGAGACGATGAGATCGAACGGGCCTTCGGGCAAATCAGTGAGATCATCGGAGCCGGCAAAGGCCGCAAGCCGCTGATAGGTGAAACTGGCGCTGGCGGATTGGCCCGTCGTGGGCAGCACGTCGATATCGGGGCCGATGATCAGGGCGCGGGGGAAGTCGCGGATCAGCGTGCCCAGCCGATCCTCAAGATCGCCCAGCACCAGGTCCATGATGAAGTTATTGGCGCCGGGCGGGCGGCGCGCCAAATGGGCTGCGATCAGCGCGGTGTCGAAGATTTTGGGCGGATTGGCCATAAAGGGGATTGCCGGGTTTTGCGCGCGTGGCAGGATGGCTCGTTATGGAGAGCCAGGACGAGCTTGTCAAAACCACGCCTTTACATCACCGGCTTGCCCTGGGCGTGAGGCGCGCCGGGCAGGTCCTGCTCGATCAGCTCTATCCCCCGGTTTGTCTCTCTTGTGACGCCCCCACGGGCACGGCGGATACGCTCTGTGCCAAATGTTTTGCCGCGCTGCGGCCGATCACGGCGCCGCTCTGCCCGGTGCTGGGCCTGCCATTTGAGGTGGCGCTGGGTCCCGATACCCTGTCGGCCGAGGCGATTGCCGATCCGCCGCCTTTTGAGCGGGCACGGGCGGCTTTGGTCTATAACGATCTGGCGGGAACGCTGGTGTCGCGCCTTAAATATGGCGATCGGCCCGAGCTGGCGCGGTTCTGCGCGCGGCTGATGGCGGGGGCGGGCCATGAATTATGGGCCGGAAAGCCCATCCTGGTGCCGGTGCCGCTGCATCCGGCGCGATTGCGCGAGCGGCGCTATAATCAATCGGCAGAACTGGCGCTGCAACTGGCCAAGCTTACTGGGCTTGACTGCGAATTGGGGCTGGTGCGGCGCGTCAAGAAAACGCGGCAGCAGGTGGGGCTGAGCGGCGACGGGCGGGCCCGCAATGTGGCGGGGGCCTTTGCCGTGGATATCGAGCGGCTGGCGCGACGGGCAGGACGGCGGCTGGTTTTAATCGACGACGTCTATACCACCGGGGCGACCTGCAAGGCCTTGGTGCGGGCGCTCAAGAAAAGCGGCGTCGAACATATCGATGTGATGAGCTTTGCGCGCGTTGTGATCGCAACGGAAATGCCCATATAGTAGGAAACCCACCGCAGCTTTCGGAGAGCGCAGATGAGCAAGATCGAGATCTACACCACCCCCACCTGTCCCTATTGCCATGCGGCCAAGGCGCTGCTGAGCGACAAGGGTGTGGACTATACCGAGATCACGGTGCTCGATCCGGACCTGCGCGCCGCCATGACCGAGCGCGCCCATGGCCGCCGCACCGTGCCGCAAATCTTCATCGGGGAAACCCATGTGGGCGGCTATGACGACATGGCCGCGCTTGACCGGCAGGGCGGGCTGGACCCCTTGCTGGCGGACTAATATTTCGCCACGGCGTGGCACCGGAACCAGACATATGAAAATCGCTGCCATTCAGATGCGTTCGGGCATGGACCCCGACGCCAATCTTGCTGCGCTTGAACCCATGATCGCCGAGGCGGCTGCGGCGGGCGCATCCTATGTGCTGACGCCCGAAGTCACCATGATCTTTGCGGAGAATCGTGAGGGACTGGCCAAGGTTGCGGCGCCGTTCAAGGGGCACCCGCAATTGGCGCGGGTGGGGGCGCTGGCACAGCAATACGGCATTCATATCCATATCGGTTCGCTCGCCGTGCCGCTTGAAGATGGGCGCTTTGCCAATCGCAGCGTGCTATTCGGTCCTGATGGGGCGATCGCCGCGACCTATGACAAGATCCACCTGTTCGACGCCGATATTGCCGGGCTCAATGCCTACAAGGAAAGCGCCACCTATAGAGGCGGCGAGGCGGCGGTGACGGCGCCGCTGGGCGAATTCACCCTGGGCTTTTCCATCTGCTACGACATGCGCTTTCCCAGGCTCTACAATGGTCTGGCCAATGCGGGTGCGACGCTGATCGCGGTGCCGGCGGCTTTCACGGTGCCGACGGGGCAGGCGCATTGGGAAGTGTTGTTGCGGGCGCGAGCCATCGAAACGGGTTCATATGTCATCGCCGCGGCGCAGGGCGGGCAGCATGCAAGTGGCCGGGCGACTTACGGGCACTCCATCGTGATCGACCCCTGGGGCCGGATCGTGGCGCAACTGGCGCATGACGAGCCGGGTGTGCTACTGGCCGATATTGTGCCCGACCTGGTGACTGAGGTGCGCGGCCGTATTCCGGCTTTGGCCAATGCGCGTGATTTTACCCTGCCCGATGCATTGCAGGACTAATCTTATGACTTATATCATTGAACAGACGGGCGCCGCGCAGGCGCCAAGGACGGTTCGGTGATTCAGTATTCCCTCAATTGCGACAAGGGCCACCATTACGACGCGTGGTTCAGGAACGCGGCGGCGTTCGACGAACAGCAGGCGCGCGGCCTTGTCAGCTGCGCCGTGTGTGGTTCGGACAAGGTCAGCAAGGCGCCGATGGCGCCGGCCGTAGCGCGCACCGACCAGCAGAAGGTTTCTCTCAGCTCCAGCCATCCCGAAGCGGCCAAGTTTCGCGAACTGCTGCGGGCCTATCGGCAGAAAGTGGTGAGCGAAGCCGATTATGTCGGCGACAAATTTGCCGAAGAAGCCCGCAAGATTCATTTCGAGGAAGTCGAGGCGCGGGGCATTTACGGCGAGGCCACCCGTGACGAGGTGGTTGCACTGGCCGAAGAAGGCATTGAATTCATGCCGCTGCCGGACCTGCCCGAAGAACACAATTAGCGCCATCGGCGCCTGATCAAACAATACGCCTCACCCCGAGCTTGCCGAGGGCGAGGTCTTGTCGGCATCTTTTCAGCGATGCTGCCTACCCTTCCGGCGCTGTCCTGGCGCATTCACACGGAGACTTCAAAATGACGAAACTTGACGCAGCTCTTTCGGGCAGCTTTGCCGTTGGCGGGGACCTCAAGGTCAACCGGCTCGGCTTTGGCGCGATGCGCATTACCGGCCCCGGCATCTGGGGACCGCCCGCCGATGTCGAAGAGGCCAAGGCCACGCTGCGGCGCCTGCCGGATCTCAATGTCGATTTCATCGATACGGCGGAAAGCTACGGTCCCTATATCAGCGAAGAGCTGATCGGTGAGGTGCTGGCCCCCTATGCTAAGGGCACGATCATCGCCACCAAGGGTGGCCTCACCCGTACCGGGCCTAATGAATGGCCGCAGGTAGGGCGGCCGGAATTCTTGCGTCAGGGCGCGATCCTGAGTCTGCGCCGGCTCAAGATCGAGCGGATCGATCTGTGGCAGCTGCATCGCATCGACGCCAAGGTGCCGGCCCGCGAGCAGTTCGAGACCATTGCCGAGCTGCAGAAGGAAGGCATTATCCGCCATGCCGGTCTCAGCCAGGTGAGCGTGGCCGAGATCAAGGAAGCCCAGAAGTACTTCAAGGTCACTACAGTCCAGAACCTCTACAATTTCGCCAATCGCGAGAGCGAGGACGTGCTGGATTATTGCGAGCAGCAGGGCATCGGTTTCATTCCGTGGTTCCCGCTGGCCGGTGGTGATCTGGTCGAGGGCCATGCCGAGGCCAAGGCGATCGTGGCCAAGCACAATGCCTCGCCCAGCCAGATCGCGCTGGCCTGGCTGCTCAAGCGCAGCCCGGTCATGCTGCCCATTCCGGGCACCGGCAAGGTCAAGCATCTGGAAGACAATGTCGCCGCCGCTGGTATCCAGCTCAGCGACGAGGACTTTGCCACGCTCGACGCCGTGGCCAGCAAAGGCTGATCAAGCCTGGTTCGAGACTATTCCGGGGCCGGCAGCGCAATGCGCTGCCGGCCTTGCTCGTTTGGGCGAGCAAAAGCGGCTGTTGCAACTGTCCGGCAATTTGGGGGATTAGGTCGGTTCGATAGGGAGGGTGGAATCCCCGCTATCGAACCTGACCAACGAGCAATCTTGGCAGACCGCTCGAGGGCTGAGCGAGCCTCTAGCACGGGTCAGAGGCGGTTGTCACGTATTTGTCGTGTTTAACCGCAAGTGCTGGGTGTGCCGGCGGCCTTGGCTCACTCGGCTTTGAAGGGCACGTCGCGCTTGGCGGCGCCTAGGGTCAGGCGCAACCACACATTGCGCAGTGGCAGGGCAATGTCGCGGGCGACGAAATCGACGAAATTGTAATGGGCGCGGCGCCAGAAATTGGCTTTGTCGATGAGGTCGCGATGCCGGCGAGTGCTTTCGAGGTCGCTGTTGGCGATGCGGTCGGCGCGCTGGCCGAGCCGATCTTCCTGAACGACCAGGGCGGGCACCAGCTGGCGCACTGCCAGGTCGCGGGCGATCGGGGCATAGGGATTGAACAGGGCCTGATCGGTGAGGTCAAACAGCACTTCTTCGCCCGCCAGTACCCGTTCGGCGCCCTTGCGGGACATGACATAGCCGGCCGCGGCGCCGCCCGTGCTCAACAAGCGATGGATGGCAAATTCGCCGATCTGGGCGTCGCCGCGCGGCAATAGCCGCATGCGCGTATTGGTGGTTTCGAGCCGCAGGATATCGACCTGCGGCGCTGCCTGCTCGAATTGCTCCAGCAAGGCGGGCAGCGACGGCGCGAGGACTGCATCGTCTTCGAAGATGGCGGCGTATGGCGCTGGCGTGGCGAGGAATTGGCGCATGGCCTGCAGGTGGCTCAGGCTACAGGCCAGTTCGCCCTCGCTCTGCCAGGCGTGCTCCGCAGGATTGCAGTAGCGTTTCCGCTGCTCGGGGGTGATTGCGGCCGGCGTCAGTGCTTCGACGCGTTCATGGGCGAGGCCCAAGCCGGCAAAGCGTTGTTCCATAATGGCCCGCCGGTCGGTCCGGTGGGCCAGGTTGATGTAATAGCAGCGCAAGTGGCTTAGAAATCCAGCTCGCCGAGGTCGCGCACGGCGCCGCGGGCGGCGGACGTCGCGAAGGCGGCGTAGGCGCGCAGGGCCTGGGTCACATTGCGCTTGCGCGGATGGGCCGGCTTCCAGCCAAGCGCGTCCTGATCGTGGCGGCGCTGGACCAGTTCGTCATCGGTCACCAGCAGCGTGATTGTGCGGTTGGGGATGTCGATTTCGATTGTATCGCCTTCGCGCACCAGGCCGATCGTGCCGCCTTCGGCCGCTTCGGGGGAGACGTGGCCGATGGAGAGGCCCGAGGTGCCGCCGGAGAAGCGGCCATCGGTGAGCAGGGCGCAGGCTTTGCCGAGGCCCTTGGATTTGAGATAGCTCGTGGGATAGAGCATTTCCTGCATGCCGGGGCCGCCGCGCGGGCCTTCGTAGCGGATGACGAGAACGTCGCCTTCCTTGATCTGATTGGAGAGGATCGCCTTGACCGTATCGTCCTGGCTCTCGAAGACGCGGGCCGGGCCGGTGAATTTGAGGATCGAGTCATCGACGCCCGCCGTTTTCACGATGCAGCCATCGATGGCGATATTGCCTTTGAGCACGGCCAGGCCCCCATCCTTGGAGAAGGGGTTTTCGGCCGAGCGGATGACGCCGTTCTGACGGTCGAGATCAAGTTCGGCCCAACGGTTGGACTGCGAAAAGGCCTGGGTGGTGCGCACGCCCCCAGGTGCGGCCATATAGAACTGGCGCACGCTTTCCGAATTGGTGCGGGAAATGTCCCACTTGTCGATGGCGTCGCCCATGGTTTCCGCATGAACCGTGGGTTCGCTGCGGTTGATCAGGCCGGCGCGGTCGAGCTGGCCGAGAATGGCGAAAATGCCGCCGGCGCGGTGCACGTCTTCCATGTGGACGTCCGATTTGGCGGGCGCGACCTTGGAGAGGACCGGCACCTTGAGGCTGAGCCTGTTGATGTCGTCCATGGTGAAATCTACGCCGCCTTCATGGGCCGCGGCCAGGATGTGCAGCACGGTATTGGTCGAGCCGCCCATGGAAATATCGAGCGCCATGGCGTTTTCGAAGGCGGCCTTGGTGGCGATGGAGCGCGGCAGCGCCGAGGCATCGTCCTGCTCGTACCAGCGCTTGGCCAGATCGACGATCAAATGGCCGGCTTCCTGGAACAGGCGCTTGCGATCGGAGTGCGTCGCCAGGGTCGAACCATTGCCGGGCAGGCTGAGGCCCAGCGCCTCGGTGAGGCAGTTCATCGAATTGGCGGTGAACATGCCCGAGCACGAGCCGCAGGTAGGGCAGGCGGCCTCTTCGACGGCCTGCACTTCCGCATCGGTATAGTGATCGTCGGCGGCCATCACCATGGCGTCGACCAGGTCGAGCGCCTGCAGCTTGCCCTTGAGCATGGCCTTGCCGGCTTCCATCGGACCGCCCGACACGAACACCACGGGGATGTTGATGCGCATGGCGGCGTTCAGCATGCCGGGGGTGATCTTGTCGCAATTGGAAATGCACACCATGGCGTCGGCGCAATGCGCATTGACCATATATTCCACCGAGTCGGCGATCAGGTCGCGGCTGGGCAGGGAATAGAGCATGCCGTCATGGCCCATGGCGATGCCGTCATCGACCGCGATGGTGTTGAATTCCTTGGCGACGCCGCCGGCAGCCTCGATCTCGCGCGCCACGAGCTGGCCGAGGTCCTTGAGATGGACGTGGCCAGGCACGAATTGGGTAAAGCTATTGACCACGGCAATGATGGGCTTGCCGAAATCGCCATCCTTCATGCCCGTTGCCCGCCAGAGCCCGCGGGCGCCGGCCATGTTGCGGCCATGGGTGGTGGTGCGGGAACGATAGGCAGGCATGACACTTCCTCGGGCTTGGCGCCGGTTTGGCCGACGATGGTTGATCTTCTTTAGACCCATTCCAGGGCAGGATCAATAAAAAACCGTACCGTACCGTACGGTACGGTATGATTTTGATGGTGTTGGATGGGGGCATGACAAAGCGCCGCCTGATGCGGTTATCGAAGAGACGGACGGACCCCGAGACGGCTTTCGCCTCGTAAGGGATAAAAAATGAGACGGAAGCCGTCTCGGGGTGCCGGGACTTTGTCGGACGGCGTGATCGCAGGCCCCAGCGTTTGCCGTAGCGCCCGCCCGATTGCCTCGTCCGCTCGACCCGGAGCGGAGCGCGCCCCCCACTCCCCCGGCTGGCTTCCGGACGCTCGTCGCTGCAGCGCCGCCCGTATCCCGGAAGATGGAGGGAGTATGCGGGGGATTTTGG